>JANPIE010000015.1:0-20728 GCA_031424835.1 Chitinophagaceae bacterium | reverse complement strand
ATTGTCGCATTTCAACCCTCCCGGGTAAATTGCGATGCTTACTTTTACAACATCAATTACGCTAAAAAATTATCGATGGAACAGCCAAAAAAAACTCGTATCACTATTGAAACTACAGTTAATGCCCCGATAGATACAGTGTGGAAAATATGGACGGACCCCTCCCATATCATTCAATGGTCCACTGCTTCGCCTGACTGGCATACACCCCGGGCCGAAAATGATGTGCGGGTTGGTGGCAAATTTCTATCCCGTATGGAAGCCAAAGATGGTAGTATGGGATTTGATTTTACCGGCGTGTATAGCCTTGTTACTAAAAATGAAGCCATTGATTATACGATGGACGACGGGCGGAAAGCCTGGATCCGGTTTAGCACTGCCGGCGACCAGACCAGGATTGTTGAAACATTCGAGGCGGAATCTGAAAATCCGGTAGAGATGCAGCGAGCAGGCTGGCAGGCTATCCTTGACAATTTTAAAACGCACACCGAGTCATGGGTTAAGTAAGGACCATAGTATGCACCTGGGTGCTGTTTAAAACTCTTTTGGGGTATGCCAGATACCTACCATGATAAGGGCAAAGCATATTGGCAGTATAAACAAATGAACGGGGGCAAAGCCCGCAAGAAGCAGATGTGTGAGGCTGAAGAAGGTAACAAAAATTCCTTCTATGATGATCAGGTACGGATAGGTGGGCCACTTTTTTATTGTACCCAGCATGACAACAAGGCTGAATATACCTGCTAGGGTAAAGACCACAACTCCAAGTATCAGGTGGTTATTAAAAACGGATACTTCCAATGTGTCTTTGGGATAGGGAAACAAAATGGAATCGCCTTCCGGGTGACGGATCATCCTGTACCCACGAACCAGGCCGATAATCGCAGACAGGGTCAGTAATATAACCGGGAAACGTACGTCTCTTCTCATAAATATAAATCTATCAAACTTCCACCACTCAACATTGAGCAGAATATAAATCCAAGTCGTTTGCGGGCATTGCAATCACAAAATACAAAAGCCCGGATATTTTACCCGGGCTTTTATTTCTATTTTGGCGCATGCTTTAATGCAACACATCTTTGGCTCCTGCATCCACCCGCCATGATTTCACGATACCATTTTCTATTGTTCGCACCAGGTACTGTGTAAGCAAATCTGTTCCTATCGTTTCAGTAATATCATAAACCGAGCTAAACCTGTTCAGCACCGCATCTACCACTGTTGAAGGAACCGCTGTCTGTAAAACCGGCAGTGAAATGGGATAGCTCTCACCACGAAAATTATAACCCAGTGTATACCATGGGCCATTGTCTACATAGGCCACCCTGTACCAATCATCATAATCGTGAAACCATACGGTACGGCTTGCATTCGGATAAGTTGCCCTGAATGTTCTGTCCGTCCACTCCGGCACTACAATGGTTGTGGTAGAGGGTGCTACATATACCCTATCTGGTGTTGTACTATACACCGGCGTTGAAGTTGATGTGTTGTAAACCGGTGTCTGCGCGTTCGCGTTAATTCCAATGCCCGCTAAAAGGAGCACGCCTAAAATCATCTTTTTCATAATTCCTGTTTTTAATTTAAAAGAAACATTACTCTCTTCAGGTTAGTAAAATTGTGCCACAAATTGGTCTGTTGCCACGGTTGACGAAGCGCATTTTCTGAAGAAAATATTTCTCAGGAATAGTAGAGTTGTGGAACAAAATGTGGTATTTAATACGCACTATGAAAATACACGAACCCTATAAACCTGGGTAGGTTCTTGTAAACCCCATTCCAACTGGAAGTGCACCGTATTTTTATTATCTTAACAGAAATTAACTGCTATTGAAAAGACTGCAATCCCTGGATTTTATGCGGGGCTTTATCATGGTATTGCTGGCACTGGAGAGTACAGGCCTGTATGAACATTTAGCAGAAGCGTCCGCAAATAGTTTACTAAGCCCGTTTTTCCAGCAATTCTTTCACCATCCCTGGAACGGGCTCCGGTTTTGGGACCTGGTGCAACCTGCATTCATGTACATGGCCGGTGTATCGCTGGCCTACTCACTGCATAAACAACGCGAACAGGGATATTCTTGGCAATACTCATTTCAAAAAACATTAAAAAGATGCGGCTGGCTGTTTTTTTGGGGCGTATTGGATTATGCAGTTCGCAGGGATGGTCTTTCTTTTGAACTATGGGATGTACTCACTCAGCTCTCATTCACAACACTGGTGGCATTCCTGGTTTTTCGTTGGCGGTTTTCTGCGCAGGTGGCGGTATGTGTGGGCCTGCTGTTACTAACAGAACTTCTGTACCGGCTTACGAACATACCCGGTTTTGACCAGCCCTTCACCGACCAGCATAATTTTGGAAATTATATAGATAGCCTGCTGATGAATAAAATCAATAAAGGAGGTTGGGTGGCCATCAACTGTATTCCCACAGCGGTGCATACCATAGCGGGTGCCATGACGGGGAAGCTATTGCTGGCCCGTGGCCATAAGCCAAAGCCAATGATCCTCTGGGGTATCGCCTGTTTAATAGCAGGGTATGGTCTTGACATAGCAGGCCTAACCCCCATCATCAAAAGAATTGCCACCAGCTCATTTACGCTTGCATCACTTGGCTGGTGCCTGTTGAGCCTCTGCCTGGTTTATTGGTGGATCGATATACGTGACCATCGCCGGTACCTGTTTTTCTTTGTGGTGGTGGGCATGAATTCTTTGTTTATCTACCTGTTTTTTGAAATCGTAGGGGCGCGGTGGTTCAATGGATACATTCGGGCCATCAGCAATGGGTTGCTTGAACTCGTGCATACCCCGCCCCTGGCTGGAAATATCATTTCCTCGCTTTGTATTTTTGCATTGGAATGGGGACTCTGTTACTTTTTGTACAAAAAGAAAATATTTTTCAGAGTATGAAAATTCCACGATATGCAACAAATGCACTGGGCCCAGCGGCCTTGAGCATCAAGAGATCTGGAATGGCGGGGTCATAGATTTTAAAAGAACAACACGTTATATTTAGATTTCAATTCACATGCCGATGCTTACCTACACAAACATTGACGATTACATCAAGCACTTCCCACCCGAAGTACAGGCACTACTGCAAAAAATGCGCGTTACGATTCAGAAAGCGGCACCAAAAGCAGTGGAAGCCATCAGTTATGGAATACCTACATTTAAACTCCATGGTAACCTCGTACATTTTGGAGGATTCCAGCACCATATCGGTTTCTACCCCGGTGCCGGTGCCATCGTAACTTTTGCAAAAGACTTAGCGGGTTATAGCACTTCAAAAGGTACGGTGCAGTTTCCTCTTGACAAACCCATCCCCTGGCCATTGATCATCCGGATCACAAAATTCCGGGTTGAGCAGGCCCTGCAGAAAGAAGAGATGAAAGCGGCGAAATCTAAATCCAAAAAGAAAGCCACATCCAAAAAAGGCTGAGCATCCGTTTTATATCGGCAAAAGAAAAACCTAAGAAAGAGCTAACGCTTTTTCTTAGGTTTTTTATCAGTCTGCCTTCTACATTTGGCAGTCCTCACTATTTTTTTTCACGGATGGCTTTAAACTCCGACCCATCTTTCCAACGGGGCCATTCTTTGTCAAAGGCAATCTTTCTACCAACCCTAAAGAGTAATTCGAGGTCCTCCATAGCGCCGTCCATGTTCCATCGGGCCGCATCATATTCATCGGCGGGTTGGTGGTACAGGTTCTCATTGTAGGCTTTGTGAAATGATTCTCCCGACGCTTTACCCTTGATCGCATCATCCACACCAGCCGAGGTTGTGAGCGCAGGCACGCCCACTTTGGCAAAATTGAAATGATCCGAACGAAAATATTCGCCTGCCTCCGGGTGCGCTTCAGCAGCTATGTACCTTCCTTTGGCCTTTGCTTCCGCAGCCAGGTAATCCTCAAGATCTGATTGGCCGGAGCCAATGATCTGGAAGTCTTTGGTTCTACCCATGTTATTGATAACATCGATATTTATATTGGCGAGGGTTTTGGCGGCAGGGTATAGGGGATGTTCTGCATAATATTGCGAACCCAGCAGGCCCTGCTCCTCTCCGGTTACTGCCAGGAACAGGATGCTGCGCTCAGGTTTTGCTTTCATTGACTTAAATGCACGAGCCATTTCCAGTAATGCGGCAGTACCGCTTGCGTTATCGAGAGCACCGTTGTAAATGCTGTCGCCTTTTGCGTCTGGTTTGCCTTTGCCGAAATGATCCCAGTGTGCAGTATAGATAATATACTCATCCGGATATTTACTGCCCGTGATTTTACCAATAACATTCCTGGAGTTCCTGAATTCCGCTTTCACATTCATCGATGTTCGCAACCTGGCGCTCAATGGCACCGCTACAAAGCCTTTTTCATTGGCTTTTACCAGCATGCCCGTATCCTTACCCGCAGCGCTGATGATTTTTTTTGCTGCAGCTTCCGTGATCCAGCCCTCTGCCGGGCAGCGGTATGCCGTGTTGTTCCTGTTATCCAGGTGTAACTGCGATGTTCCCCAGGAATTTTGTACAACGGAAAAAGGATAGGAAGCCGATTGCGTATTGTGTATCACCAATACACCTTTGGCACCCTGCCTTGCCGCTTCCTCAAATTTATAGGTCCATCTGCCGTAATACGTCATGGCTTTGTTTTTAAACAAGCTGGTATCACCGATTCCCGCATGACCAGGATCGTTAACCAAAACCATAACTACTTTATCCTTTACATCCACACCTGCATAATCATTCCACCCGTATTCAGGTGCTACTACCCCATAACCGGCAAATACAACTTCGTTGTCTGTTAGCGCAACCTGCGGATCCGTATTTTCGGTCCACATCACATAGTCATCCATTTTCTTCAGATCGAAATTGGCCGTAGCGGTGGTTACTTTCATGGTGGGTGCGCTTTCAGGCGTTATTTCTACCATGGGTACTTCCTGGAAATATCCGGTGCCATTGCCGGGTTCCAGGCCTATTGCCGCAAATTGTCTCCGGAGATACTCCACGGTGATTGCTTCACCCTCACTGAATGGGCGCCTGCCCTGGAAGGAATCCGAAGCCAAAACCCGGATATTCGCAACCAGGCTGTCTTTGTTCAGGGCAGTAATACCGTCACCATCTTCGAAACCTGCTGTTGACAAAGTTTTGCACGAGGCAACTAACAAAATGGCTGTTAAGAAAAAGAAGGTATGTTTTTTCATGGTGCAGTTTTTATCGCCGATGATTTCACCAACCGGTACAAGTGAAAGTGGCTTTGTTTTACATATATTTTTTCTGGAGATTGTACAATACACTTCTGTCAGTCTCAGTGATGCGGCGGGTGGTATCCTGGAGAAAATGACGCTTGAAGGAACGTATCGCAGCCGTGGTATCTTTTACATCGTACCCCACAATACGAAGCGCCTGGATAGGGTTGAAATCTGCAGGGACCGGGTCCCGTTGTTCATCAAACCATAAGCCAAACCCTTTCTCGGCCAGCGTCTTCCATGGAAATCGAAAATTAGGATCGTTCTTGCGGGTCGGTGCAATGTCGCCATGTCCTATAAAATTTGCTGTAGAAATATTGTAATCTTTTTTGAGTTTGGCCAGCAGGCTAACAAGGCTGTTCATTTGCAGGCTGTCAAAAGGCTGAAATCCATTGTTATCAAGCTCTATACCGATGGAAGCAGAATTGATATCGACCAGGTTGCCCCAGCGACTCACACCTGCATGCGCCGCGCGCAGATAATCATTAAGCATATGATGAACAGTGCCGTCTTTGCAGATCACATAATGCGCACTTACCCCCGTCCTGGGCGTAGTAAAAGTGGTAAGCGTTTCCGTGCAGGAATTCTGCGCGGTATGGTGTATGATAACAAAACTGGGTTTGCGCAAATTAAAGTTCGTGGTTCCGATCCAGTAGGGCGGCAGTTTGATTGTGTCATTAACTGCATTGGAGGGCTCCAGCAATATTTGCTTTGTAAGGTCTTTCGATTGTTGACGGTACGCTTTATTGGTGGTTGCGTAGGGTTTAGGACTGCATCCTTGTATTATCAAAACAGCGGATAACAAAACAATGGATGGGCAAATTTTCTTCATAGGTTAGAATCCATAATTTTAAATAAATAGACAGTGCTCTGTTTCGGCTTAGCCGGCTGCCGCTTAGTAAGCAATTTATCTGTTCTTTTTAAATGGCCCGGCACCGACCGATTACTGTTGCTAAAGATATTGTATCGTTACCCTTCTATTTCAAAAACCGACTCCTATCTTTGAAATAAACAGAAATACCTATGTCACTGCAGCTTGGACGCACCACATTTGGTGACCCCGCGAATATCGGTAACGTATTGGATCGCCCAGAGGCGATGGAACTTTTTGACACCTGGGTGCTCAACCCCAAACTGAAACTGCATATGCTGCAGGTTGCACAACTGATGCGTGCATGGGCCATTGAGAAAGAGGGCCTGGATGAGGCCGGTGCCTGGCAGTGGGAAATGGCAGGACTTCTGCATGATGCCGACTGGGATCAATGGCCCGACCAGCATTGCAAAAAAATTATCGAAGAACTCGAGCTTCGCAATATAGACCCCGGAATCATCAGGGCCATTGCATCGCATGGTCACTTACATTTTGGCGTGGAACCGGAATCCCGTATGGACCGCATGTTGTATGCTTTTGATGAACTTTCCGGACTTATACATGCCTACTCCCTGATGCGCCCCGGCGGGTACCTGGAGATGGATACCAAAGGAGTTAAGAAACGACTAAAAGAAAAATCTTTCGCTGCCAATGTATCGCGCGAAGACATCAATGACGCGTGCGAACGAGCAGGTATCGCACTTGACGACCTTATTGCATTCATTATTCCCCGTCAGGCGGGGGTGAGGCTGGAGTTATGATTTAGGAGTCTGGAGTTTAGAGTTGAGCGTTGGGGCGTTTTAGGGATCCCATGTGCGGTGGGGTTAAAAGTTAAAGACAATGGCACAGGCTGCGGGTTTGGGTGCGGGGTTATCTTTGAAATAAAGGCAACCTTTTTTGAACCTGGGCCGTATGTTTACCTGTGAGTACCTATGTAACAAAGGCTCAGTACCTATACTTAACCCTAAAAAAATCAACAATCATGGAAAGAAGAGCATTTCTTGGAAGCCTCACCGGCCCGGTAGCAGCGGTATGTGCTGTATGTATGGGTGGCTGCAGTAAAAGCGGGACAAGTCCGGCTACAGGCGGCGGAGGCGGCTCAACAGCTAATTTTACGGTCGACTTAAACTCCAGTCTCACGAGCGTAGGATCATCACTGGTACAAAGCGGTGTAATTGTTGTCAGGCTTGCCGCTGGTAATGTAGCTACCTCTTTCACGGCCGTGCAGGTGAATTGTACACATGAAGGCACCAGTATCAACTTCAATAGTTCACAGGCATTGTTTGTTTGCCCAAATCATGGCTCTACATTTACAACTGCAGGTGCCGTAACCATGGGACCGGCCACCGTCGCGCTGAAAAAATACAACATCACTGTCAGCGGAAATACAATGACGGTAAGCGGGTAGAGTGGTTGAATAATGAATAGAGAATGGGGACTATAGAATATCGAACTGCGTAAAATAACCGCAATCGCTGAAAAATGCATCTGTGTTTCTTTGTGCAATCTGTGACTTTGTGTTGAAGCCTTCGAACCAGGTACGAAACCGAAGGGTTCCCCACAAAGTCAGGGGGCGCTAAGCACTACCCGGAGCGGTATTTCAAACTGCTGGTTCCTGCTGGCTTAAGCAATGGAAACTCCCCAGGCCCCAGATAATATCTGTTGAATCAATGCCCACCACTTCGCGGCCGGGAAAACAACTGCTTAATACACTCAGCGCCTTATCGTCTTTGTCACAACGGAAAGTGGGAACGATTACATGTTTATTACTGATATAAAAATTTGCATAAGACCCTGGCAGGCGTTGATCCTCATATATTATTTCGTCAGGCATCGGCAGTTCAATGATGTTGAGTTGTTTACCGGTCGCCAGCCGCATCTGTTGCAACTGCCGGAGGTTATTTTGTAACAGGTCATAATTCTCATCCATTTTATTTTCTTCAATCACTGTGACCACCGAATCTTCATTAATAAAGCGAACCGTATCATCGATATGTCCGTCTGTATCATCGCCAATAATTCCTTCATCCACCCATAACACCTGGTTCACGCCGTAGTAGTTGCATAGGTATTCCTCTATCTGCGACTGGTTCAGGTGCGGGTTGCGGTTTTTATTCAAAAGACATGCCTTAGAAGTAATCAAGGTGCCTTTACCATTAAATTCAACGGACCCTCCTTCCATCACAATACCCGGATGGTAAACCGGGATATTGAAATGTTTGCCAATCAGTGTGGGTATTACATCATCCAGGTCGTAGGGAGGGTATTTATTACCCCATGCATTGTATCCCCAGTCTACGATTACTTTTTTTTGTTCCGCTGCCGGATTAACCAGGAAAGCGGGCCCATGATCGCGGCACCATGCATCATTGGTGGGATGCATAAAAAATTCCACTTTCTCCAGGGGGACATTTGCCTGCTGCAAATGAGTTGTTGCGGCATCTTTCATTGTCTCATCGGCAATATTGATACGCACTAATTCGCTTTCCGCAAGGTATTTGATGAACCGGCAGTAGTTAGGATAGATCGCATGGATCTTGCCCGGCCAACTGGCTTCTTTATGCGGCCAGCTAAGCCAGGTAGCTTCATGCGGCGCAAATTCGGCGGGAAAATAGTAACCAAGGTCTTTTGGTGATTTCATGTGTGCAATATTTCTCTGTGGTACTCGGTGTATTCCGTACCCCTGTGGTGAAGGTCTGTGTCTCTTTTACCTCATGTTCCGGAAGCGAAGGCTTTACCACAGAGAAACAGAGGGCACAGAATACCACAGAGTTAGTCTTCGTCTATAAAGCGTTTGGTGATCTGTTGATAGGAATCAATACGGCGGTCGCGCATAAAGGGCCAGTGCGTTCTGTATCGGTCAGTGGTGGCGGTATCGATATCTATCACAGCCACTTCCTCTTCGTCATGCGATGCCTTGAACAATAATGTGCCGAAAGGATTGCTTACAAACGAACCACCCCAGAATTTCATAGCGCCATTCTGCTCAAGTCCTACCCTGTTGACACTTACAACATGCACACCATTGGCCACCGCATGGCTTCGCTGTATGGTCTGCCATGCATTGTATTGTTCCGTATTGGTGGCATCATCCTGTGAACTGGCCCAGCCAATTGCGGTAGGATAAAATAATATCTCTGCACCCATCAGTGAGGTGATTCGGGCCGCCTCGGGGTACCATTGATCCCAGCAGATTAGAACGCCAATGGTGGCAAATTTTGTTCGGAACACTTTATAGCCAAGGTCGCCGGGCGTAAAATAAAATTTTTCGTAGTAGGCGGGATCATCCGGGATATGCATTTTACGGTATTTACCGAGGTAATTTCCATCGGCATCCAGCACCGCTGTGGTATTGTGATAAATTCCCTGAGCACGCTTTTCAAACAGGGAAGCAATAATCACCACGTTTAATTCTGCAGCCACCTTGCTGAGCGCATCGGTGGATACGCCCGGTATTTTTTCTGCCAGATTAAAATGCTGGTAGTCTTCGGTATCGCAAAAATACAGCGATGTAAACAGCTCCTGCAGGCAAACGATCTGCGCGCCCCGTGCAGCGGCCTCGCGTATTTTGGCAATGGCTTTTGCCAGGTTCTCTTCTTTGTCTGCGGTACAACTCATTTGCACCAGGCCGGTTTTGACTATCGACATACGGGAATCAATTAAAAATTAAAAAACTCAAAAACTAATCTGGTTTCAAAACCTCAGGTGATGTTTTGGATGAACGCATCAAACCCTTTGATCCCTACGGTTTTTTTTGTGTAGTATCCCTCTGCAAATCCTACGCCAACCCGTTTTCCCAACATCAATGCCCGCGCCTTCACTGTTTCAAGAAACTGGGGTGATGAAATATAGGTTTGTGGTTCATCCAGATCGGGATTGTAGAATTGCGTGCTGTATGCGAGTACAGCTTCCAGTTTCCGTTCCATAAATGCCGTGATATCTACCACAAAAGAGGGCTCAATGAATCTGTCCTGTACATAATGGAACACATAGGAAGGCTTCCAGATTTCCTGCTGTTGTCCCGCGGCCGAAGTTTCAATTTTTCGCAGACCCGCAAGGAAAGCGGCATCTGAAACCAGCTTTGCGCTCCGGCTATGGTCGGGGTGGCGATCATCAATGGCATTGGCGATAATGATATCCGGCTGGTGTTTACGGATCGCAGTGATCACTTTGCGCTGACTTTCTTCGTTGTTCTGAAAAAAACCATCAGCGAGCCCCAGGTTTTCCCGAACTGTGATACCCATGATCTGCGCAGCTCTTGCTGCTTCTACTGCCCGGGTTTCGGCAGAGCCGCGGGTACCCAACTCGCCACGTGTCAGGTCAACGATGCCTACTTTTTTTCCCTCTGCCAGGGCCGCCATTAACGTTCCCGAACAACCGAGCTCCACATCATCGGGATGGACGCCAAAAGCAAGTATATCCAGTTTCATGCGCTGCATTTAGTGCATGCAAAAGTAACGTAATTGTGAAATTCTGTCCGCGCTTTATAGATCTCCGGGTAAAATTAAAATTGGCCTGTACAACGCATCACCAAAAAGCATTAACGCTACAGGTTAACTGGCACCGGCCCCCTCCTTTCGCTAGTAGTATTGGTATTGCATCGTTTCCGTTATGGTTTGGGCCCCGCTCTGGTAAGTCATTTTGCGGCTAACTGGTTTTGATGCTTCGTTATAGGTATATTCAAAACTAAACTCCGTGAGATGACCATTCACTTCGTCTTTCATGGTTACCTTCCGCGCGTTGTTGGTTGCCAGTGGCACGGACAATAAATACAGGAAGCGACCCAAAGGGTCTGAGGGATTGAGTTTTGTGTCATAATCCAAATACGCTACCGTAACATCTTTTACCGGTGCCCGTGTAACGGGATCGAATGAATACGTGACTTCCTGTTTCAGGTTGCCGTCGGCATAATAGAAAAGCTTTCGTTCGCCTGCATAATCATACGCCGAAGAGTTGGGATTGATCTGGTAATATTCTTCAATGGAACTCAATTTTCCATTTTCATAATCATAAATCCGGTAATCCCGTTTTTTGCCTCCCTGGTAATGAGCAACGGCTGCCAACTGCCCCGTGTGATAGGTATACGTATAATATTCGCCATTATCCTGGCTGATCTTGTCTACTTTATTGTCGGCGGTATAAGCAATTGAGTATGCTTCAGTAAATGCCATAGGCACTGTATGCTGATTCTTGATCCTGATGATGCGGCCGTTTGTATCATAGAACATAGAATCATACGAACCATCCGGATAGGAAAGCTTTGCCAGTTTGCCGGCAGGGTTTTCAGGTTGCGGATCAGCGGGTGTAACGGGATTTTTGCGGCAGGCTGTTGCCAGCAGAATAAGCATGGTAAGCAGCAGTAAGATGCCGGAAAATTTCTTTTGAGTCATTGCCGTGTTTTTTATTATGACACGAAAATATTCCCTGGCGTTACGCGCCGGCATCACCTGTTTATGTGGTTGAGGACGGGCGGTAAAAAAATGATCCCGGCGGTTATCGCCGGGATCATCAATATGGTTACTGGAAAAGAATTAGTCTTTTTTGGCGTAACGCTTTTTGAACTTGTCGATACGACCCGCCGTATCTACCAGTACATTCTTACCGGTATAAAAAGGGTGTGAAGTATTAGAGATCTCCAGTTTGATCAGTGGATACTCATTCCCATCTTCCCATTTGATGGTTTCTTTGGTGTTGGCCGTAGACTTGCTGAGGAAGGTAGTACCATTACTCATGTCCTTGAACACAACAAAACGATAGCTTTCTGGATGGATACCTGTTTTCATGACTTGTAATTTAGGTTGCACGGATTTGGCCGTACGATTATTAAAAAGGAATGCAAAGGTAACGCAGTGGATCTAAATTACAAGCAGAAGGGAAACATAATTAAAAATTAGTAATTAATAATTAATAATTAGACATTTACATATAAAAATTATTAATTATAAATTTTCAATTATTAAGTTTACATTCAGCTTTTCATATTCACAAACTGTAGTGGAATGCCCAGGTTCCCTGCACGGCAGGCGGCGATCACTTCCTGGAGTTCATCCAGTTTTTTGCCGGTTACCCGTATGATATCATCCATAATGGCTGCCTGTACTTTGAACCCGCCATCTTTGATCATCTTCACGATTTTTTTGGCATCTTCCTGCTTCAATCCATTGCGCACGGGCACTTCCTTCTTTACCACTTTTCCGCTGGGATAAGCGTCCTTGCTGAAATCAAATGCCCCACCATCGATCCCCTGTTTCATGGCACGGCTGATCAGGACATCAATCAGTTGTTTCATCTTCATATCGCTTTCCACTTCCAGCTTAAGTACAAACGCTTTTTTGTCCAGCTCCACGGAAACAGGTGATCCCTTAAAATCAAAACGGGTACTGATCTCTTTCCGCACCGTATTGATGGCATTATCCAGAACCTGTACATCTACTTCGCTGGCGATATCAAAAGAAGGCATGTTATGGGTTTTGAGCAAAGATAGAAGAAAGAATGCAAGTGGGGTTAAATACAAGTACGAAGTACTAAGTACGAAGTACGAAGGATCTCCAGGGAACTATTCGTACTTCGTACTTAATTTTGTGACCTGCCCCATTTTCCATAAAAAAGGCCCCGATAGAAATCGGGGCCGGTTCTATATAATGCACATGAGAAAAAAACGATAGGAAGAATGAATGCTGCTAATTTGAATAGAATAACACGCAACAAAAATGCAAAATGGGATGAACGGGAGTTTTTGATTTCCAGTGGAAGCCACTCATGCTTCCAGCTAATATCCCGTCCATCCTGCTGATTAGTTTCCGCCGGTATTTACGCGGTTCTGCTCGTCACTGGCACTGCCTTTTTTACGCTGTGCAGCGGTTTTACCTTTGCTGAAACGATAGGTAAAGCTAAGGTTAACCACACGGCTGTCTCTCTGCTGTCGGATAGTTACATCCACATTCTGGTATTGACTGTAGCCCTGGAAAATCTGTGTAAGGAATACATCGCGCACCACCAGGCGTAAAGTGCCTTTATTTTTCAAAACGGTTTTGCTTACTCCCATATTCACACCGCCCATTGCGCGGGCCACCAATACACCTTCAACACCACCTGTGCGGTAGAACCCGCTCAACTCACCACCCCAGCCTTTCTTGAAAGTAAAGCTGTTATTAACATTGGTCATTGCCGAATTACCTTCTATTTCTATATAACCGTTGTTTACAATACCCGTGAATTTATTGTTGAATACATTCACATATACATTGGTCCTCCACCACTTGGTTACGGGCATACCCAGGCTAACCGACAAGCCAATGTTCCTTCTCTTGGCGATATTGCTTTTTCTCACAAAACTGGTATGGGTACTGTCTACCTGCTCAAGCACGTCCTGTATAATATCTTTGGTTGTGCTGTAGTTCAGTGAAGTGGTAAGCATGCCACGGTAAGTATGGTTGATCTCAAAATTGTGACTGAACTGGGGGTTGAGGTATGGATTACCCACCTGGTAAGTATATTTATCAAGGAAGTTAAAGAAAGGATTCAGGTCCTGGTAATTCGGACGGTCTATGCGACGGCCATAACTGATAGCGAACTGGTTTTTATCATTGGGTGTATAACCAATAAAACTTGTCGGGAACAGTTGTGTATACGAGCGCTCAAACTTCTGTCCGCTGGTGAGCTGGTTACCGTTCAGGTTCGTATTTTCCAGGCGCAGACCCAGTTGGGCGCTCCATTTTTTGGTAATCTGTTTGCTCAGGTTTACATAGGCCGCATTGATGTTTTCTTTGTACAGGAAGTGATTGCTCCTGTTAACGTCTTTTAGAAAATCATTGGCAGCAGCGCTCCAGTTAGCATATTGTGCATCGTTATCAGTTTGCACATAACTGCTTTTCACACCTGCTTCAAAACGGCTGTTGTTCTTCATCGGATGGGTGAAATCAATCTTTGCGCTGTAGATATCGATATTTGATGGAATATTTCCTCTCAGTATTTCATCATTGCTTTGTTTGTTACCCAGTTTGTCAAAAAACTTATTGCTCAGTAACTGGTTCGATCCTGATGAATAATTTACAAAATCGAGATCCATGGTCAGTTCGTTGCCAACGCTGTCAAATACATGGCGGAGGTTAAGGTTTGCACCGATGTTTTCATAACGTGAGCTTACGTCATTGATGGCCTGCGTGCGGGTATTCAGCACATTGGTTTTGTCTTTGATCAGGGTAGTATTATCATTCACTTCTGTATTGCGGTTGTTATACCCCGTTACTACCAGCCCGATCGTTGTCTTTTTGTTCATGAAATAATCAAAACCAGCTTTATAGTTAAATCCTTTACCTGTACGGAACATCTGTGCCCGCTGATCAAATATTGAAAGCAATGCATTGTTTGCCTGGTCGCGGAACTTACGGGTAAGAGTAAGGTCTCCAAAACCTTCGTTGTAATAGGTGCTTGCATTGGCGAAATAATTCATTTTATTTTTGCGGTAGTTGAGGTTGGTACTCAGGTTGGCTTTGGGATAGATACCCTGGCCATAGTTACCCGTAACTGTGCCACTGTATCCTACCGTTTTTGTTTTTTTGGTCTTGATATTGATCACGCCTGAATTACCCGATGCATCAAATTTCGCAGGCGGATTGGTCATGATCTCTATCTGGTCAAGGTTTGCACTCGGCATGTTTTTCAGCATGTTGGCAAGGTCGGCTGAGCTCAGGTAGGTAGGCTTGCCATCAAGCATGATCATTACACCCTGCTTTCCCTTTAGACTGATGTTACCATCTTTGTCTACAGATATACCCGGAGATTTCTCGAGGATGTCCAGCACGGTAGCGCCTGCATTGGATGGCGTAGCATCTACGTTAATGATGGTCCTGTCCACTTTCTGCTCAATAAAAGGCCTTTTGGTGATCACTGTCACTTCGCTAAGGTCCTTCGAGGCGCCTTTCATGGCGATCGCTTTCAGCGTATACGCAGGTGCTGCTGCGCTGATCTCAAATACTTCACTATAATATTTTGCATAACCCACGGCAGAAGCAACTACCAGGTAGCGACCCACTCCTACTTTTTCAATTTCAAACTGGCCCGCTTTATCCGTAACCGCCAGTTTTACTACCGATGAGTCTTTGGCTTTTAACAAGCCAATAGATGCCGATTCAAGATTTTTCTGTGAACCGGTTACCATACCGCTTACTTTTCCTGCCGTTTGCGCATGGCCAACAAAAGAGAAGGAAACGATCCCTAAAGCTGTCAGCAGTGCTACCATTTTTTTCATGATTGTAGATTTATGAGTTATGTTTTTAGAACTATTTGTTGCTAATTACAGGTCAAAACTATGTACTATGCCAAACATAGTACATAGTTTTACAATTGAACGGCAAAATGAAATGATAAATGGTAAAAACTAAGGGGAAGGAAAAGCAGTGTCAGGCCCAGTTTTGGACTAATAGATTGAAAATCAATAAATTAAAGGTTAACTGGTTGTTAAACCGTCTTCGTAGGGCTCGGTTTACCAAACCATTTCCGGGACTGCGTAAGTAACACAACACCGGCAATAACCAGCAGTACAGAGATTAATTCTGCCTGTGTAGGCTGAAAAGGAAGGGCCTCGTATTTGGTATTGACACGGATTCGCTCAATAAAAAAGCGTTCCATACCATTGAAAATAAGATAGAGTCCGGAAATCTGTCCCGCCACTTTGATACGCTTGCGCACCGACCAAAGCACAAAAAACAACAGCAGGCAAATCACAATTTCGTAAAAAGGGGTAGGATAAACAGGCTGGGGTAACTGGTTGCAGTAGGGTCCGATGCATCCACGAATGGGTACGCCTTCCCCAATAACATTGTGCGGGTAACGAAAGGCCCACATCCAATCAGGCAACCACGAAAAGGGTTTGGGATGGAGGTTAACAATACCCCAGTCGCCATCACCACTCACCTGGCAGCCAATTCTGCCCAGCGCATAAGCCAGCATCATCACCGGTGCCATTGCATCTGCGAGGTGAATAACCCTTATTTTTTTTCGTTTGGCATACCGGATAATGGCGATGCCTGCACAGATCAGACCGCCGTAAAATGTAAGTCCGCTGAAAGATATCAATGAGCCAATGGGATCCTTTACAAACTCGTTCCAGTTTTCCAGGTTATGAAAAATCTTCGCGCCGAGAAATCCAAAAAGCGCTGCATAAATAACAATATCTCCTACCCTGTCGTGCGGCCAGATGCGTACCGTTCTTGTTTCGGGTTTTTCAAGTTTCTGTTTGTTTTTTTCCCACCATTTTAATCCCGCGAACAATGCACCGGCGAGAAGGCCGATTAACAGGTTACCCCTGCCCGAGAGAATAAATGATTGCGGATCAGCCAATGCATCGGGAATGGTAAACGCTCCGATGATCTTATAGCCAAATACAAAACCTAAAATAAAATTGACCAGTAATTCAGCGAAAGAAGCTTTTGCACCGATGGTGATGGTTTCTTCGGTGTGTTCGAAAAGGCCCTGCTGCTGCTTTCTTTTTAATTCAAGTGTGAGTACCCATGCCGAGACAAGAAAAGATATCGCCACAAAAAAACCAAATGAATTTACCAGCTTCAATCCTTCAAGCTCAATACCGAAAATATCTTTGAATGCGTAGTATAGATTTGGATACATGTAGGTCTGGCTAAAGTTATATTTGCTGAACTGAACAGCAGATGCAATGATAAACATTCTGGGCTAAATGCTCCACGCATAATGCTGAATGCAAAAAAAATATGCCTTAAGCTTTTCGCCTTTTGCCTTTAGCGTTAAGCGTTACTGGAAAAGCAAGGCCCCACGTAAAGTGAGGCCTGTACTTACTAACCCATCTATAAACAAAACTACGTGAAATATTAATTACAAAACTTATCAAATTCTGCAATCAGGTGCTGCGCAATCACCTGGGCGGGTCTGCCCTCAATCTGGTGTCTTTCCACCATACTTACCAGCTTACCATCCTTGAACAGGGCGATAGCAGGCGAAGAAGGCGGGTAAGGTAATAAATGGCTCCTGACCTGGTTAACCGCTTCGATATCAAAACCAGCAAAGCTGGTGGTGAGCCTGTCGGGGCGTTTGGTGGCATTGTGTACCGCCATCAAAACACCGGGTCTGCAAGTGCCTGCTGCACAACCACATACGGAATTGATCACCACTAAAGTCGTGCCTTCTTTCTGCAAAGTTTCGTCAACTTCCTTCGCCGAAACCAGTTCTTCAAAACCACCCTCGGTTAACTCTGATTTCATCGGTAATACTATTTCTGCGGGGTACATATTCAGATCTCCTTTCGTTTTAAATAATGAACTACAAAATTACGGCAAAAGTTGAAACATTGAAAATCTGCATTTTCAACAGTCATCCTGTCTATTTTTCATCACTACACCTGCCACAATGGCGTTAAAAAGCCCTGTTTCTCTGCCGATATAGTCAATTTTTGCCGTGGTATACTGTTTGAAAAGAAAGGGTATACTCAATTAAAAAAATAAAACGTATAGCCATGACACTAGTAAAAAACAACCCGGCCCATCTCGGCGTTCTGTTTGACGAATTGTTCAGCGGATTTCCTGCAACATGGGGCAAAGATGCCAGTCATTCATCTACCGCCGTAGCAGTGAACATCTACGAAACCAATGATGCCTACCACCTTGAGCTAAATGCACCGGGAAGGAACAAAGAAGATTTTAAAGTAAACCTGGAAAAAGGCCAGCTCAGCATCAGCTACGAAAAGAAAGCAGAAGCGGAAAACAAAGACTACAAGACGCTGAGGAAAGAGTTCAGCTACAGCAGCTTTAAACGCAACTTTACCGTAGATGAAAAGATCAATGCGGCGGGTATACAGGCAAAATATGAGAATGGTGTTTTGAAGGTCTTTCTTCCTAAAAAAGAAGAAGTGATTGTGGCACCGCAGCAAATCGCTATACAGTAATCCGTTTAAAATAGGTAAACTGTTTCATAAGCAGTTGGTTTTGGTTAATGACCCCGTGTTTCCACACGGGGTTTATTTTTGCAGATATTTTTCGGGCGGTCAGGTAATGTTTTGCAATAATTGGCTACTTATGCAACATGAAACTAATGAAAAGCCTGTGGGCCCTGTTACTGGCCACCCTGTTATTACCCGCCGCAAATGCCCAAACCTCCCCTACTTCGTCGCTGTTGTGGGAGATCAGTGGCAATGGATTGCAGCAGCCCTCCTATATTTTCGGAACCTTCCACATGATCTGCAGGACAGAGTTTGAAATTACGGATATACTCAAAAGCAAGATCGCCTCCTCGCAACAATTCTATGGTGAGCTGGCTATGGATGATCCCAAACTGCAAATGCAGATGGCCATGAAACTGATGATGCCTGACAAAAGCCTCAGTTCGCTGATGGGTGAATCGGATTACAAGAAAGTGAGTGAAAACTTCCAGGCCATTACAGGCATGTCGCTGCAGATGTTTGATAATTTCAAACCGTTTGTCCCACTCAGCCTGCTGGCTTTAAACGGTATTGCGTGTGACGACAAAATGCAGCCCGAAACAGAGTTTGTTGCCATAGCCAAACAAAACCAAATGCCGATACTGGGCCTGGAAACGGTAGACGACCAGGTGAATGCCATTGATAAGGAACCGCTCGATTCCCAGGTACTTTCGCTTAAGCAGATGTTGCTTAATTTTGACAGCGTTAAAAATATGATGCAGGAAATGATGGCGATTTACAAAAAAAGAGACATTGATTCTCTCTATGCTTTCATGAAAATAAAAGGGGACAAAGATTTTGAAACAGCGCTGCTTGTTGACCGTAACCGCAACTGGGTTCCCATAATTGAAAAAGCCGTTACTGCCAAGGCAAGTTTTTTTGCCGTGGGCGCAGGTCACCTGGGAGGAACTGAGGGAGTAATCAGCCTGCTTCGAAAACGGGGCTATCAAGTGATTCCTGTAAAGTACTAAAACTACTGAATGCCATCAGAAAAGGAATTCATCGCCTTACTTAACCAGCATCAGAAAATTGTGCACAAGGTCTGCAACCTTTATATGGACAGGCATTCTGAACGTGAGGACCTGTTCCAGGAGATCACGCTGCAGGCATGGAAAGCATATGGCAGCTTCCGTGGAGACGCAAAGTTCTCCACCTGGCTATACCGGGTAGCACTTAACACAGCAATCACTTTCTTCAGAAAAGAGAAGCGCCAGCCGTCCATATTTTCCACTGACCTGGTGCCCGATCATGCGGATGAAGGCTACGACCCCATTGAAGAACAGGTGAAAGCTATGTATGCAGCGATTGGGGAACTTTCAAAAATTGATAAAGCGATAGTGATGTTATACCTGGAAGACTACAGCTATATAGAAATAGGTGAAATGATGGGAATTACCGCAAACAATGTGGCGGTAAAAATGAACCGGATCAAAACCAAACTAAAAGAAGAAACACAAAAGCAATTAGCTACTCCCTAAAGGCAATACATGGAATTAGACGACCTGAAATATCAATTGAAAAATAAACTGGCCACGGACCACACGGGTTTGTCGCAGCCCGACATAGCCGAATTGCTTACAAGGAGAACTGTCTCCATCACTGATAAGCTAAAAAGAAGTTTGTGGATAGAAATTATTTGTGGTTTCGCGATCATAGCGGGTTTCGGGTACGTTGGGTTTACAAGTGACTACATATCCATGCGTATTTATTTTTCTGCCTTCGCCGTATTGTGCGTTGCGTTTGTGGTATTGTTGTTTTACCTACTGCGCCGCATCTCCCGTCTCAGTGCCACTACGCTACCCGTTAAAAGCAACCTGCAAACCATCGTTAACATCATAGAAGAATTTACCAGGCGCTATTTTCAATTTACGATGGCATTGATACCGGTCTGCTTTTTCTTCTCTCTCTATCTTGCCATGTCTGAACCGAAGCCTATGCCTCAAGCGGAAAAGGTGGCCAAATCAATATTCGATGCCAGTTGGAAAGTGTTCACGTTTCTCACGGTTTACACGCTGGGACTCTGTATTGGTATTTATTATTTTACCAAATGGTACCTGAGGAAATTATACGGCAAATTTGTGGCGAAGCTGAAGGAGTGTATTGCCGAGTTGGGAGAGGAGTGAATATCGAATAGCGAACTGGGAATATCGAATATCGAAGGGGCTGAATAAACAACTGCAGTTAGAGCGCATAGTTGTAAGGCGTTTCCCTAAGAGAAGGATAAGAGCAAAAGAGTTAAGGAGGACTTCTCTTCCGGCTTTTTCAATCTTGTTTTTCTCTTAGGGAAATCTTTTGAGTCTGTTGTTGGCGCGACTACAAATAGAAGGAGATCTCTTACTCACATCCCTGTCTCCGCCTCGTATCTATCAGGTACTGGATCTTCCAGCTACCGTTTTGTCTCACTAATTGAAATGAATTCACACCGCAATGACTGAATTGGCCGTTCAGGTAAAATTTATAAGGCGTCCACGCAATGGCAAGTGGGCCGTCGATCTTTACTACATCATAAGTAATACGTTCATCAGCCGCATCTTTAGGCATGGTTGCCACCACTTTTAAAAAATCGGGCAAAATTTCATTTTTGATAATGGTAGCCCCGCTCCTGTCGCGCGCCAGTGTTTGCAGGATGGCGCTGTCGGTAAAACATTCGCGCATCAGTACAGCATC
>JANPIE010000014.1:0-21038 GCA_031424835.1 Chitinophagaceae bacterium | reverse complement strand
TGCAATATTTTCTCTACGCAGGACCAGGCCGCTGCCGCTATCGCTGCTGCAGGTATTGGTGTATTTGCATGGAAAGGACAGACACAGGCAGAAGCTGACTGGTGTATTGAGCAGACTCTGTTCTTTGGCGGCGCTGATCGTCCCCTGAATATGATCCTCGACGATGGTGGTGATCTTACCAATATGGTTTTTGATGTGTACCCCGAGCTGATTCAGCATGTAAGAGGTCTCTCGGAAGAAACCACTACCGGTGTACACCGTTTATATGAAAGGATGGCGAAAGGTACTTTACCTATCCCGGCCATTAACGTGAATGATTCTGTTACCAAATCTAAATTCGACAACAAATACGGTTGCCAGGAGTCATTGGTAGATGCGATCCGTCGCGCTACGGATGTAATGATGGCCGGTAAAGTTGCGGTTGTGGGTGGATATGGTGATGTAGGTAAAGGTTCTGCAGGTTCATTGCGTGGTGCCGGTTGCCGCGTGATCGTTACCGAGATCGATCCTATCTGCGCTTTGCAGGCAGCTATGGATGGCTTTGAAGTAAAACCAATGGCTGAAGCTGTTAAAGAAGCTGATATCATTGTTACCGCCTCCGGTTGCCGCGACCTGATCACCGAAAAGCATTTCCGTTCCATGAAAGACAAAGCGATCGTTTGTAACATCGGTCACTTTGATATTGAAATTGATGTTGCCTGGTTGAACGACAATTACGGTAATACAAAAAATACGATCAAGCCACAGGTTGACCTGTACACGATCGATGGAAAAGATATCATCCTGTTAGCTGAGGGCCGCCTGGTGAACTTAGGTTGCGCCACCGGTCACCCAAGCTTCGTGATGAGTAATTCATTCTCTAACCAGACACTCGCACAAATCGAGTTATGGACAAACGCCAAGAGCTATGAGAACCAGGTTTACGTGCTGCCTAAACACCTTGATGAGAAAGTGGCCCGTTTACACCTCGCCAAAGTTGGCGCTGTACTGGATGAACTGACCGACGCGCAGGCTGAATACCTCGGTATCGCCAAGAACGGTCCTTTCAAATCTGACCTGTATCGTTATTAATCAGTCCATGGTTCATGGACGATGGACCATAGTAAGAGCCCGCTTTTTAGCGGGCTTTTTTGCGCCCCTGCGTGAAAAAAAAAAAACTGAGAGCCCGCAAAAACGGAAAGAATCAAACCACCCAATACCAGGTGCCGCCAGGGCTTACGCTCAGCAGAACCAACAATTGTATCGGGAATCATTGTTCCGCCAGGGCTATCCTTTCGCCACCTTACCTATGACGGTAACAAACCCTGGGGACGTGCCCTAACGGGACTTGACTATCCGCGCGCGTCTACGCAATAAAAAACATTCTTTATTTTCACCCTGAGATGATGTTATTGCACAAAGGAAATAAATACCGATCCCGTATCCTTTTTTTCCTGCTGATGGCATTGTCTCAATTGCCGTGCACCGCCCAAAAAAACCAAATTGATACTACGCCCCTGTCGTCTCAAAAACAGGCACTCGATTTTCTGAATAAGGTGGGTGTTCTCAAACAAAGCATACACTGGCCCAATGTTCCGCCGGCTGTATTCCTGGAGAACCTGAGAAAAAATATTGTTTCGCCATTAACGATCTATGAGGGTCGTAGTACCAATTTCTGTGCGTATGCCGCACTCTCCTATCTTCCCCTGCATGATGATCCGCTGGGCTTTGTACAATTTATGGTGAAAATATACCGCGAAGGCAGGGCCCTGTACGGCAAAGCCTATTTTGAACCCGGTAAAGAAGTACGGGAAGAAGCCGGCACCCTGCGTTTTAAAGGAGAACTGGATATACGCCCTGCTGACCAGCTTTGGTTTTTTACGCTCGCCGATCATTTCAAAGGCTACCTGAATATATTTGACAAACAATTCCACAACGGTGATGAGAACAGGATGTGGGCCGCTGTAAACCTGGCCAAGTTCAACCGGATGATCAGGGTGCTGTTCAATTACCATGTAAAATCGGTTGGGTCCGACCTGTTCCGTCCGGGCATCCGCGATATTTTTGAATATTTATCCGATCGTTTACAAACGGGTAATGTGGCGCTGTTCGTTAATAACCCGAGTTTGTACAGGAAGAACCACAAACGCATCAGGCTTACCGTACCTACGCATTTCATTATCCTGCTCAACGTGGAAGAAGTGGGCGATAAGATCGCTTTTACCTATTGGGATTATGGCGGCAGAAGCATGCAACTGTTTTCACCGTCCTTCCTGAAAAAAATCATCTTCGGTGTTTCGCATATCACAAAAAAAACGAATGGTACCCGCTAGTTCCAGATATATCTTATACCTCTTATGTGCGGCGGCACTGCTGGGTGCCTGCGCCACCCGCAAAACATTTACCACCCACTACTACTACCAGCATGAAAAAGTACTGACCCAGATAGAGAGCGCCTACCGGTTGCTATACAACCAAAGGCCTTTTTCAGTGGCTTTTACAGACCGTTCATTCAACAATATTTCGCTGGAGATCATCACCGATTCTGTCAAACGCATTTATGATTTTGGTACGGATGAGCCGAGACTGCTCGATACCCTATCCCGTTACCGGCTTTCCGTGCCGGGGGTTACGCAACTGATAAACCAGATGCGGGCGATACGCTGTATATGGATCAACAACCTTGACTATTACACCAATAACCAGAAACAATCGCTGGTTTTTCTGTCCATCCGAAATGTGTCCTTCAACCTGCCCTTTACCAATGAAAAATATTTTGTACTCACCTTCTACTCCCAGCCCCAGTATTATGACAGCGAAGGGCGTTTGCTTGCCGGACGAAACCTGCGCAGGCTGCGCAAGGTGAATGACGAGATCTTCCAGCGCATCAATGACAAAGTATGTTATACGATATCGGGAAGTTTCCGCTAGGGGATTTTGGATTTGGGGATTTTGAATTTTGGATTTTGGATTTTGGGATTTGGGATTTGGGGGCCCAGTCTCAAAATCTGCGATCTAAAATCCAAAATCCCACCACTTCTTCCACAACTGAGGATAACTACCCAAGGCACAAAAATTGCATAGATGCTATCTTTGAAAACTGAAATAGCTAAGATTATGAATTTACTGAACAAGCTCACCACAGGCGGGATATGCCTGTTGGCCCTGGCAATGGTAACTGCCTGTAATACCAATACCGATAAAAAAGCAGCGGCTGACTCAACCACTGCAGTAGTTAATAACGGACCCGGCTCCATTATCAAATACGATAGTTCCAAAAGATATATTTTCCTGACCTGGGATGATTCACCCCAGCCGCCGGGAACCGTCAATTCAAGAAAGGTATTTGAAGAAGAAGGCATCAAAGCCACGTTTTTCTCCGTGGGCTTTAACCAGGTGGGGCCGCAGAAAAGACGGCTGATCGATTCTATCCGGGCGGGGTACCCACAGTTCCTGCTCGCCAACCATAGTTTCAGCCACGGTTTCCGCGACCAGTATGCGAAGTTCTATTCACCCGCGATGCTGGACAGCGCTTTGAATGATTTCCTGAAGAACCAGGAACTCCTGAAGGTTCCCGTAAAGATCATCCGCCTGCCGGGCAACAATACATGGGCCTCCAATGGTGAAATACAGGGACAAAAATCGGACAACCCGCTGATCAGGAAACTGGATGAATTGGGTTACAAAATCATCGGCTGGGATGTAGAATGGAACCAGGCCGGAGGCGGTGTCCCAAGGGAAGGCGCTTCGGAAATGGTACAGCGCATCAACCAGAAATTCGATGATGAGAATACCATGGAGCCCAATGCGATCGTGCTCCTTACCCACGACAGGCTTTTTGCCAAACCGCAATACGTGGACTCTTTGAAGCGGTTTATTCAACTGCTCAAACAGGATGGCCGTTATGTTTTTGAAACCATAGACCACTATCCAATGGTGCAGCGGAAGAAATAATGCTGGTATTATATATATGTAAAGGGCCCGTTCTTTTGGACGGGCCCTTTTTGAATATCGAATACCGAACAGGGAATTTCGAATGATGAGTTTATAAAACGATTAAGCACTTCCATTGAATAATCATATCAATTCCCAACCGGACTCTCTGTGGCACTCTGAAACCTCCGTAGTTCTGTGGTGAAGCCTGCGCTAGATCATAGAAGCGATGAATTCACCACAGAGCCAAAGAATACACAGAGCTACACGGAGGCATTAAGACATTTGTGGCAGCCAATAATGGTTCTGAGCGGGTATACAAAAAATCGGTGGCGGGTATTGCAGATGTAATTGAGACTATTCTACCTAATCCTTTATCGAATATCGAAGTTTCTAAAAAATTGATACTATTATTGGATAATATCAATTCTGCGACATACAAAATCATATCTATTCAATATTCAAAACTGCCTCGTTTCCTTCGATATTCGATATTCCCTGTTCAATATTCGCTATTCCCTTTGCCGCTCATCCAAAACCGGACAGTTGTGTCACATCGCTTGTCACACAAAAAATGCCTTTAGGATTTTCTTAACCAACCCGCGCTAACCCTTGCTGGTACTGCATTTGAGGCCAATATTAACTTTTGTTAACCTTGCCGTTAACACCACTCATAAATACGTTCCTCCACAGGGTGTAACTAATCACAATGCGCCGCGTCTATTGTCTGTATGTTTCTACTTTTGACTTGTCAATCTGAAACAAACAATAACAGATATTCATTAAAACATTTAACCTAAACAAAATGAAACAAATCTTAATGATAGCTCTTGTAGTTATCGCCACCGGAACAAGTGCTTTTGCAGGACCAAGAACCATCAGCACCAAAGTAACTGACCACTTCACTACTTCTTTTAAACAGGCCAAAAACATCACCTGGAAAGCAGATGACCGTTTTGATAAAGTAAGCTTTATGCTGGGCGGTGAAAGAGTAGATGCTTTCTATGATGTAGAAGGTGACCTGATCGGCACAAGCAAAACAGTTGCTTTTGACAAATTACCAAAATCAGCGCTGGAAGTAATTACCACCAAATATACTTTCCCTGATCACCAGTTGAAAGACTGTATCCAGTTCACCAATGCAGGTAACGAAAAGAACTATTATGTTTCTTTCGATAAGAAAAATGAAACCGTAGTACTGGAAATTACCAAATCAGGTATCGTGAGCGTGTTTGCCCGCACGAGGAAATAATACATTACAGTTGCTATATATACAAATGCGTCCTGTCCCGTAAGACAGGACTTTTTTTTACCCGGGAAAACTGATTTTTCCCATGCTAACCGAGGGGATACCCGCGCTTCCATTGCCCATGGTAAAACCTTTGCCCGCCACGCTTTCATTAGCCAGCACGGCAAACAGCAGCGCTTCCTTGGCATCGGGGTTTACATTCAAAGTATCAGTGGTGAAAAAACGATGCTGGGGCAGCAGCGATTGGATATGCGCCATGAGTAAAGGATTATGCATACCGCCGCCGCTGGTGTAAACGGCAAATGACCTGCCTTTACCGGTACACCTGGTAATGGCCTCAGCAATGGTTACCGCGCTGAAACTGTTGAGCGTTGTCATTACATCTTCCTGCGATATGCTGCCGGCACCCGCTTTCCTGACAGCATCTTCCAGGTAGGCCAGGTTGAACAATTCAGGGCCCGTTGTTTTGGGAAATCCTTTTTCAAAAAAATTGTTATCCCATAACGCCTTGAGCAGAGGCTCGTTTACCGAACCTTTGCGCGCAATGGCTGCATGCTTATCATAGGATTGCTGAAAATGGGCCTGGGCATAGGCATCCATTAGGGTGTTACCCGGACCCGTATCGGTACTGAATACCGAACTGGCATCAAGATCACCCGGCAGGTAGGTAAAGTTGGCGATGCCCCCTATGTTCAGCATGATCCTGTCCTCATCCTTTTTGCTGAAAATGAAATAATCACCGTACACAGCCAGGGGGGCCCCTTCGCCCCCGGCGGCAATATGCTTCTGCCGGAAATCGCTTAGCGTAATGATTCCCGTGGTAACTGAAAGATGGTCGCCATCTCCAATCTGCAGCGTGGCATTATCAAATTGCTCCTGCTGGTGAAGAATTTTGGGCGCATGGTAGATGGTTTGGCCATGGCTGGCCAGCAGGTCAACTTCGGAAGGTTTGCGATTCCATTTGTTGAGGCAATGAAGTACCATTTGCCCATGCTGCCGCCCGATCCATTCATTAAGCAGGCATACTTTTTCCAGATCAACATTCCTTTTGGAAAATACCGACCGGATCTCATTCTTAAATGCTTCAGGATACTCAATGGTCTCAAATTCCAGTATCTCTACCTGCGTGCCCGGTCCATTACCCGTAAAATGGCATAAAGCAACATCGAGGCCGTCAAGCGAAGTACCGCTCATCAGGCCGATTATAATCCGGGAAGGCTGTTCGCAAATGCGGCATAATTGTTCAATGTTTTTCTTCATTTATGCGGCTTTTTGATGATTTTTTAAAATTTACCTGCAACAATTTGCGGTTTTTTATTTGCTTTTTCAAAAAAAATGCGGAATTTGGAGTTCAACTGCTGCTTAATGCTAAAAAAAGAACGACAGGCATATATCCTTCACCAGGTAAGTTTGCACAATAGTGTGCTCTCTACAGACCTGAGCAATTCCATCAATGTATCAGAGGACACCATCCGCCGCGACCTGAACGAGCTTGCTGAGACAGGCAAAGTTATCAAAGTGCATGGGGGTGCGTTATCAAAATCTTTCAACAGCTTTTATTTACGTTCGGATGTTTACAATGTAGACAATAAAAAAATCATTGCGCAAAAAGCGGTGTCGCTCATAAAAGATGGCATGTTCGTTTTAACGGGCGGTGGCACTACCATTATCGAAATGGCACGCCTGTTACCTGAAAACCTCAAAGCCACATTTTTTACAGGAAGTATACCCGCGGCCTACGAGTATGCGCAGCATCCAAACATTGAAGTGATATTCATCGGCGACAAGATTTCAAAAAAATCGCAGATCGCAGTGGGTGGTGAAGCCATCAGCAAGATCAGGCATATCAAAGCGGATATGTGTTTTCTTGGCATCAACGCAATAGACCTGGAACATGGTATTACGGACAATGACTGGGATATTGTACAGATGAAAAAAGCAATGATCGAAACCGCGGCGCAAACGGTTGTGATGTCCATATCAGAAAAATTAAATTCTGTTCAGAAGATCCGTATCTGTGGCCTGGAAGAGATAGATGTTTTGGTGACGGAGTTACATCCCGGCAATGCGGCGCTGGACTGTTTCCGGCAGGATGGAATGACCATATTATAATTTTCTCACTACCAATAAATACATGCTATGAACACAATTCTTATCATCTGCCAGCGCAAATGGAAGCAACTCTGTTTGCTGATGGCCATTATAACGCTCAGCTCCTCGGCTTTCACGCAGGTGCGCGTTTCGGGAAGGATTACAAGTGCTACCGGTGTCTCAACTGAATCCGTTTCGGTAACTGTAAAAGGAACACGGTACGGAGGCGTAGCCGATAATACCGGTGCTTATGGCTTTACAGCGCCGCTGAATGCGGGATCGTATACACTGGTCTTTGCCGGAATCGGTTTCCAGGAGCAGGAATCACCGCTGGTGGTAGGCAGCGAAAGAACTTACCAGGTAAACGTACAGTTGACCGAAAAAATTTCTAAACTGGACGAAGTAATAGTAACCGGTAATACCCAGGGAACCACCAGGCGGCAACTGGGCAGTTATATCAGTTCGGTTAGTGCCGATGACCTTACCAAAGGCGCCACAGGAAATGTACTCGCGGCCTTACAGGGAAAAACAGCGGGCGCACAGATCACACAGAACTCGGGCGACCCGGCTGGCGGCATGAGTGTTCGCTTGCGCGGTATCAGTTCTATCTCGTCTTCCTCTGAACCCTTATACATCATTGATGGTGTGATTGTGAACAACGCAACCAACCGTGTTACCAATACATCGGGCAACTATGACGGAAGCAGTTTTGTGGGTACCATTGGCCAGAGCAGGTTGGTAGATATTAACCCCCAGGACATAGAAAGAATAGAGGTATTGAACGGCGCTGCAGCCGCTGCCATTTATGGTAGCCGGGCCAATGCCGGTGTGATACAGATATTTACCAAGAAAGGAAAAAACGGCGCCCCTTCTGTAAGTTTTTCAACCAGCTACTTATCCAGCAGCCTTCGTAAAAAACTGGATGTTAACCGTGCGCCTACCAAGTTTGGCGGGCCAACAGATGGTGCCGGTGCGTCTACACAGGACATACTAACGCCTGCACTCACCACCACAACACCTGTTACCAGGTATGATTACCAGGATTATATTTTCCAGCATGCCAACGGAACCGATAACACGGTTTCGGTGAGTGGTGGCACAGACATGACAAAATATTATGTGTCGGGTTCTTATTTCTATAACCAGGGCATCATACGCAATACCGATTTCCAGCGGTTCAGTTTCCGCAGTAATATTGACCAGGTGCTCAACAAATGGGCCAGCTTTAACGTAGGATTGAATTATACCAACAGTACCGCCAATGAAAAACCTGATGGCAATTCATTCTTCTCGCCGATGAACTCGGTAACCATCATTGGGAATTTTCACAACATACAGGTGAGGGATGCGCTTGGCAATATCCAGGCAGTGGGTGAAAGGGGACGTACCAACCCGGTATCCGTTATAGAAGACATCAAACAAAAACAAACCACCAACAGGCTTATCGCGAACATCGGTCTTAAGTTCAGGCCGATCAGCCGGCTCACGGTAGACTATACCATGGGGATTGATAACTATGCGCAGAATGGAACCACCTACATTCCTCCATTCGCCTATAACGTGAACACTGCATTTTTTGGTGGTGGTTCTACATTAGACCCAACACAGAATGGTTATTCCAGTGCCGCGAACAATAATTTTTTCGCAGTGAACCATGACCTGAATGCTACCTACAGTATTGACATTACACCAAAAATTAATTCGGTAACGCAGGTAGGTTTTTCACAGCAGTATGAAAGAAACAATTACGCATTGCTGCAGGGACGTGGTCTCGCACCGTTTGTACAAACCGTAAATGGCGCCAGCACCATATTGCCCGGTGTTGATGACCGCAGTGAAATATCCATATCAGGTACCTTTGTGCAACAGAACTTTAAATACCGCAATCAATTCTTTTTAACCGGTGCAGTAAGGGTGGATGGTTCGTCTGTGTTCGGAAAGGACCAGCGCAACCAAACCTATTACAAAGCCAGTGGAAGCTGGGTTATTTCCGGGGCGGATTTCTGGAGCAAGATGGGTGTATCAAGATGGTGGGACCTGCTTAAACTCCGTATTGCGTATGGCGAAAGCGGTAACCTTACCGGTATTGGTGCTTACTCAAGGTTCAACACCTACAGTTCTTCCGCTTACCTGGGAAGAACATCACTTAACTCAAGCGCTACCCTTGCCAATGAGAATGTAAAACCAGAGAGACAACAGGAAATAGAATTTGGTGCGGACCTTTCTTTTCTTAACAACCGCCTCGGTTTAACGGTGAATGTTTACAATAAAAAAGTGAAGGACCTGTTGATCAACCGCTTCATTGCCCCTACCTCCGGCTTCTCCAGTTTGCTGGATAATTTCGGGTCGCTTGAAAACAAGGGTTACGAGATCGTGTTAACCGGAAGACCCGTATCCAAAAAAGATTTTAGCTGGGAAATAACGGGCATCTTCAACCATAACCGCAACAAGGCCGTGAGCATAGGCCAGGCACTTACCTTGTTGAGCACCAATGCAGGTGCACCGGTTGCCATTATTGAAGGACAGCCTATCGGTGTTTTCTACGGAACTTTCTTTGCAGTAGATGCAGGTGGTAACCTGGTAAAAAATCCTTCCGGCATCCCGCAGCAGGAAGCGGGCGTGCAGAACAGTGCCCTGGTATATACCCCGGGAAGAAATGCATCAGGCTTGCCAAGTGGTTCACCACTCCGCAGGATCATCGGCAATCCCAACCCTGATTACACTACCAGTTTGGTGAACGAAATCAATTATAAAAAATTAAGTCTCAGGGTACAGATTGATGCAACCAGAGGCGTAGACGTATTCAATGCGGATTTCCGTACCCGCCAGGGTGTGGGCAATGGTAAAGTGGCAGAACAGGAGCACCTGGGGCAGTTGCCACGCGGCTACATCGCGGGTATCTATGCCATCGAGCAATGGCGCGTAAGCGATGGAGCATTCACTAAACTGCGTGAAATAGCTTTAAGCTATCATTTTGGAAAGTTCAAAGGATTCAACGACCTGAGCCTGAGTTTCAGCGGAAGAAACCTGATCAGTTGGGATAATTACAATGGCTATGATCCTGAAATGAATGCTGGTGGTCAGAGTACCATACTTCGTGGAATTGATTTTGGTCCGACACCCATCCCTAAAACATTCAGTGTAGGTATCCAGGCTAAATTTTAATCCAACAAAAAAAGATTTTTATGAAAAAGATAATTCAACCGATTATATATACAGGACTCGCCACGGCGATGATCTTTATAGCGGGCTGTAAAAAAGATTACACAAATCCTTCTGCTGCTACTTCTGCCCAGGTGCTGAGCGCGGCCAAAGGATTAGCGGGTGTGGCTGTGGGTTTGCAGCGCACCTATGCGGCCAATGTTTCCTATGGCCTCTCCGATGCAAACGGGCTCACTACCAATGAAACCATCCTGCTAAACGCAGGTAATACCTCTGAGCTGCAATTCAGCACCGGTGGTGCTGCCGTTGACGGCACCAATGCGTTGCTGGGTAATTTATGGAGCGCAACCAACAAAGTGATTTACGATGCCAACAACGTAATCAATGGCGCATCCCAGTTAAGCGACAAAGGCTATGCAAGCGGACTGATAGGTTATGTAACGATTTTCAAAGCTTTATCCATTGGTACGCAATCACAGCTCTGGGAGAAAGTACCGGATACCATTGGCACTACTGCCACTGCATTCTCCGACAGAATGGTGGGTTTCACGCGTGCCATTGCAGCGATCGACAAAGCGCTGGCGGCTATTGGCAGTGCACCCATCAGCAGTACCTTCCTGAGCGATGTACCGCCCGGTGTGGATATTGTAAATACGTTGTACGCCCTCAAGGCACGCTATTCACTGTTTGCCGGTAATTATGCAGCTGCACTGGCAGCAGCCAATACAGTGGATCTTACCAAAAGGTCTACCATGAATTTTGAAGCGGCCAATCCCAACCCAGTTTATAACTCGGTTACTTCAACCAATAATGTATACCAGCCTAAGGATTCCACACTGGGGCTGCCTGCGGATATTGCACCTGACCTCGCCGACAAACGCATACCCTTCTATACCTTGATCAATCCAACCATTAACCCCAGGTTCCGCCTCAATGGGTTCTGGATACTGGCCACCACACCCATTCCTCTTTATTTTCCGGGTGAAATGACTTTGATCAAAGCAGAGGCTTATGCAAGACAGGCCGTGCCTGATCTGGTGAATGGTACGCTTGAGCTCAATAAAGTAGTGACCAAAAAAGCAGCCGCAGATCCACTGGGTATTGGAGCGGATCTGCCGCCGGTTGCTCCTGCAACTGTTGCAGAATTGCTGCGCCAGATTTACCGCAACCGCAGTATTGAATTGTTTCTTTCCGGATTAAAATTAGAAGACATGCGCCGCTTCGGCCGCGCATTGACCGAGCGTAAACGTAATTTCTTCCCTTATCCATTCAGGGAAAGAGATGGCAATACCAATACGCCTCCCGACCCCGCTTTTTGATAGTAGAACAATTGATAGTGATGGCCCCGCTTTTCCAGGCGGGGCTTTTTTGTAAAAAATTCCTGACGGCATAGCATTCTACTTTGCGATGCGATATATTAGCGCATGACAACCCGGGGTTCCATACATGTCGCCACAACAGCCGATGCCGTTGCACTGGCCGCGCTTGTTAACAGTGCCTATCGCGGAGAGGGGTCTAAAAAAGGTTGGACCACCGAGGCCGACCTGCTTGACGGCCAGCGAACCGATGAAGCCAACATTCATGAAATCATAACAACACCGGGCCATACCATTCTCAAATACACACAGGATTCTGATGAAATATCGGGATGTGTTTACCTGCAGTCAAAAGGATCAAATGTCTACCTCGGTATGCTGACTGTTTCACCTGCACTGCAGGGCCAGGGTATTGGCAAAGCATTAATCGCCGCATCAGAAGCGCATGCAAGGAGTATCGGTGCAAAATCAATAACCATGACGGTCATTTCCGTGCGCGCTGAACTGATCGCATGGTATGGGCGGCATGGCTACCTTGCCACAGGAGCAACGGAACCGTTCCCCGAAGATCCCAGGTTTGGACTGCCAAAACAGGCGCTGCATTTTATCGTTTTGGAAAAAATGATACAGTAAGAGTCACGAACAGGCGGCATAGCTTTATTAATTATCTTCATGGCGTGAAAATCTGTGTGCCCCGGTCATGACCTGCCTGTCACTATATTTGAAAAGAATCTTATTTGCGTTGCTGTTATGTTTAAGCGTGGTTGATACCAGCGCCCAGCAACAGACACTGGCCGATACCGTTTTCTTCCTCGCTAATAAAAAAGGTTTACTGGGTAAGATTGGCAGAAGCCTCTCTGTGAATAATCCCGACCCGGTGATACCGCTGGACGGTGCAGAAAAAAATGAAACCGCATTCGAGCCCTTCCGCGGAAAACTGATCAGGTATATTTTTATACAGAAACTGGGATTTGAAAAAACCTCGGTTAACGATACAGCCAAGGTTGTGCGCAGCATTTTCAGCAGCATCGGCGATGCACTGCATACCACTACCTCGCGCAAGGTGGTACTGAACAATCTTTTTTTTAAAGAAGGCGACACCTTATACCCTGCACTGTTTGCCGACAATGAAAGATTTCTCAGGCAATTGTCCTATATACAGGATGCGAGGATCACTGTTAAGGAAACAGCACAGAACGCAGGTTCCGTGGATGTGATCGTTATCTGCAAAGACGTGTTCCCCATAGGGGGCAGTATGGGCTCCGGCACCATTTCCAATGTAAGCTTTGAAGTAAACGATGACAACCTCTTAGGATCTGGCAACCGCGTGCAGGTGCAGAATTTTTTTGATGTTGAACGGCGACCGCGCTACGGCTTTGGCGCAGAATTTCTGAAACGAAATTTCCGGGGAAGCTTTATCAATTTCGCGGTGGGCTACCAGAACCAGGCGCCTGCCTACAACAGCGGGCGGCGCGAAGAGAAAGCATTGTATGTACTGGGTGAACTTCCACTGGTAAGCCCTTACCATTCCTGGACCGGCGCATTCGAGATGGCCGCGCACGCTACCAGCAATGTGTACATACCCGATTCATTGTACCGGTCAGATTTTAAATACAATTACCGCGTTTTTGATGGCTGGATAGGACACAATATTGGGGCAAGACGGCAACTGCAGCAAAACCTCAAATCAAGGTTTCGCAAGCTGGTATCCATCAGAGGCATTCACCGGCTGTACAGGGATGTGCCGGACCTTTACAAAAACACTTATAACATTGGCTACTCTGACCTTATCAGTGTACTCGGTTCGTTCACCATCTTTGAACAGGATTATTATCATACCAATTTTTTGTATGGATTCGGCCGCAACGAAGATGTACCCGAAGGTTTTAATCTATCATTCACGGGTGGATGGAGCAAGCGCAGCAATGTATCCAGACCCTATCTGGGTTTCACTTACGAACGCAGTTATTTTTCCCGCACAAAAGATTACTGGAACTATACCGTTAGGTTAGGTGCATACTATAACAATGCAAGGGTTGAAGACATTAGCCTGCTTACCAGTTTTGATTTTTTTTCCAAACTACGTAAACTGGGAAAAGGCACCTGGTACCTGAGGCATTTTGTAAGTGGCAGTCTTACGCAACTTGCAAATACCGTTCAGAATGAACCCCTTCGTTTATCAAGCGACTATGGCATACCTCAATTAAATAACCCCGAGCTAAAAGCCTCCACAAGAATCAGTTTCAACGGCGAATCGGTTTTTTACAATACCTGGAAATTGCTGGGATTCAGTTTTGCACCCTTTGTATTTGCCAATACCACCTACCTTAAACCCATTGGCCGATACCTTGAAGCAGGCGATATCTACACAGCATTTGGGGGCGGTGTGAGAACCCGTAATGAGAACCTTGTATTTGGAACCATGGAGCTTAAAGCCTATTATTACCCACGTACACCCGGCCGCCTCAGCCCCTGGAACATTACTTTCAATACCGATATCCGTTTTCGTTATGTGAGCCAGTTAATCAAACGCCCCGATTTTGTGATTGTAAACTGATGCCCATTCATCAACGTTAACAAACCCCGTTTGGAATTTTCCCGTATTTTTCCTTTCAAATACACCCGATTTTATGAAAAAACTATTTATGGCCACTGCCCTCCTGGGCATTTTGTTCAGCACGATTACCGTAAATGCGCAGGATGAGGATAAGAGCAAACGCCCCAGTCCCCCGGCAATGGTGCGAATGACCACCACCAGCGGCGCGAGAATACAGATTGATTACAGCCAGCCTTCGCTGAAGGGCCGAATCATGGGAAAAGATGTGGAACCGAAAAAGGGACAGGTATGGCGCGCAGGGGCCAATGAAGCCACCGTTTTTGATGTAAATAAAAACGTGACCGTTGAAGGCAAAGCGTTAGCGGCCGGCAAATATGCCCTGTTCATGATCAATAACGGCAGCGACTGGACCATTATCTTCAATAAAAAGTTTAACCAGTGGGGTGCATATGAACACAAAGCATCGGATGATGCGCTTCGTGTAAAGGTAAAAGCGGTTACGCGCACGCCGGCTGTTGAGCGATTGACTTACCTGATATCCAAAGAAGGAAAAGTGTCCTTGCTTTGGGGAACAACGGACGTAAGTTTTACAGTAAAATAAGGGAACCTGTTTAAGAGGTTGATAAACCAAAAAGTTGATTCAGTGTTGCAGGCTTATCCCTACGCACTCAATCAACTTTTTGTTATTACAAGTGTCACCACATCCGCTATCTTATCAACGCAACCGTACCGTTGATGGTATGCTGCCTGCCAGACTTACTGGTATAACCGATCACCCATACATACACACCTACTGTCTGCGGCACTTTGTTGATGCTTCCATCCCACCCCCGGCTGATGTCATTGGATGAAAATACGGGTTGCCCCCACCGGCTGTATATCTTCATACTGAATTTGCGTATGCTCGCATCCTGTACAGGGCGGAACACATCGTTCAGTCCGTCTTTATTAGGCGTAAAAGCAGCAGGTACCAGCAGATCCTCGGAGCATCGCACCACACCAACATTTACTGACGCACCGTTAATGCCGCAGTCGTTAGAAACCTGCAACTGGTAATTACCCCTGTTGGTAACCGTGATGGTTGGCGTAGTGGCACCGGTTGACCACTTGTATTTGGAAGCATGATCCACCACGGGCACCAGCAATAAAGTATCGCCCGCGCAAATGGACGTATCACTTCTCAACCTGACAGAGGGTGCGTTGATGATCTTTACAGTGGTAGCACCCCGCTGCTGGCAATTTTTTTCATTGTTGATGGCCACCGCGTATACACCTTCTTTTTTAACTACGATACTGCCTGTACTGTCACCCGTTGACCAGTTATACACCGCTCCGGGATTGGACACATCCAGCACAAGGCTTTTTCCCTCGCACAATGTAGTATCCTGTGGTAAATAAAATTTAATGGGATTTCTTGTAACAACAATATTGGCTTTCACTTCCACGGTAAGTAAACACGCGGTGTTGAAATAAACCATTGCCTTATACATACCGCTGTCAGACAGCTTGGCGTTTTGAATACTGATCCGTTTTCCGGACGAAGAAAATCCATTCGGGCCCGTCCAGGTAACCGAGGTTCCTACATTTACCGCAATATCGAGGGGTGTACCCTCACAGATTGGCGCATTGGTTTCAATAATGGGTTGGGGATCTACATACAGCCCGGTTGGGCTGGAGGGAGAAGAACAGTTGGACGATTTGATAAACCCGGAATCTGCGACCCGGAGGCGGTAAAAACGGGAATCTACCCGTTTGGCGGAATCGATGACATACACTGCCGTGGTTGCACCCGGCACGGGCTCGTAGGTGTAATCATCCCGCATTCGTTCCCATTGAAATTCTTTCCCTTTTGGTGGATCACCGGGCATAGACAGGGTTACGCGTTCATTGAGGCATGCGAACACCGGGTACTCATATCGTCCGTTGATGTTCGGGTATACCCCGCTCTCATTACCATTCACACTAGTCGCTCCCACATTGACCACCCTTATTTCATCGATGGCAAAATCTGCAGGCACCGAGGGACTGCTCAAAGAAAAACGCATACTCACTGCGCTCACGCCATTGGGAAGCGGATATGAAAAAGAAAAATTACTCCAGCTTATCGAATCATTGTTTTTTAAAACGGAAGTTGAAAAATTGGCGAGTACGGTATTATTGCCGGGATTTTTCACTTCAACATGTATCACCACTTCCCGCCCCGTGGCGCTGCCACTAAGACTGGCAGCAGAAAAACAAACGGCCTGGCTCTGGGCACGGCAGAAATCTTTAACGGTTGCTTCATAAAAAGTACTGGCAGACGGTTTGCTCCGAACCAACATCATGTAACCGCCCTGGCCAGTGTTGTCGCTCCCGTCTACCCATCCATTCATTCCGCCCGTCCGTTTGCGTAGTCCGTATTCGCCCGGTGCGATGTTGCCGCTACCATTGTACGCGTACGCGGTAACGCCGGCAGATAAAGGAGGTCCGATATCAGCCGATGAAAAACTCCCTCCAAAACTCACACGAAACACACTGGCCCCTGCGGCGCATTGCGCGTATACATATTTTGCAGTGCCGGTTAGCCACAGGAGAATGAAAATACATTTCACCGGTAAGGGAAAATAAAAGGCTTTCATGAATAGAGAAGCTATCGCTGACTGAAAATACAAAAATTGACCGGCATTAAAGCGTGAGAATAAATCCGCCAGCCAATCGACTGCTGTTTACGAAAGTCGGTTGTTCATCCGTAACCTAAAAAAAAAGGAGCATTGCGCTATCCCTGGTAAAATTGGATCAATGGCCGGCTGACCAAGGCCTGCAGAAAAACGGCTGCTACCAGCAGAAAGTAAACAATCGACATCAATACAGTGATAATACTTCGCCTGCTGATATAGTAGCCCAGGAGTGGCAGCACCTGTAAAGAATGCATACCCAGGAAATGCGCCACACGCAGGTCACCGTGCTCCCGGCTCCAGTTCACAAACGGCAGGCCCTCCCCACCATCTTTTGCTCCCACGGTATGCCCCAGTATCGAAACCATGGCATAACCGCCCAGTGCAAAAAGTACAAAGAACAACAGTCCGAAACGAATGCCCCATAGATAATGTTTGCGCAAATGAGGAAAATCCCTGGAAATAAATAAGTAAGCAAAATAGCCCGTCCACAGTGTCAAAAGCGTAATGGCTATACCCATCAGGTTGAACATGGTGGTCGTGAAAACGGAACTGATGTTAAAATGCGACATCTCGCCCCTTGATGCGCGAAAGAGAATATAGATATTTTCAAAACTTAGTACTGCAATCACCATCCGGCTGTAAACGCTCGTTTTGCGCGGTTCCTGCAAATAATCCAGCAGCCATCCCATCGTCCAGCAGAAGATAGTGGTAGAGATAAAAAACTTGATGGGCTTGATCCAGGCACTGATACCCAATACCTGCGTACCATCTGCCTGCGTCATAATGATACACAATAACGCGCCGGCCAGGTTGATCCACCCAAAATAATACAAGGCGGAATTTCGTTTGCGGAGCTCAGTAAAAAAGCCTGTCATTGGAAGCGCTTTATATATAAGACGGAAAATCTATGAAACGATTACTGCATGAACGTTAAAACCCGGTAAAAAGATTTGCTGCCCTATATTCCGGCCAGGCTTCCGCCCCTTTCGAAGAGCCGGCTGATCTTGTTTTCTACCGCGGGATCTTTTTCCAAAACGGGCGCATGGTGAGGCTTGATCCTCGCATCAATCACCAGTGGACCGCGGCATCCCCAGTGTTTGTTCTCTGTAACTGCATCGATGCCGTAGATATCATGCGAGGGATTGCAGCGGGTAAAAGTTACCCACAGATAATTTCCCAGTTCACTCCCTGCGAAAGCGCTGTCATCACAAACAACGATCATCACGATACCCTGAACGCCAACATCTGGTGACCTGACTTGTTCATCAAGAGCTGCCATTTCCTTTTTTGAATTCTCATACGTTGAAAATGATTTTCCCTTCAGCATGATCACACCTGGCATTGGCATAACGGGTTGGCTATAATCCTGTAAGCCGTTCCATCCCACGGGCAGTTCACGGGCAAGTTCTCGTTTGGGATCACCATAAGCGGCCAACACCACCTTGCTTCCGGAATTCAGGCCTGTTCCTGAATAATCAAGGGTGTCAATCGTGGTATGGGTATAAAAATGCACATCGCGCAGCAGATCGATCCTTTCAAAAATATAGGATAAAAAAGAACGAATATCCTGCGCAGATAACCGGTTAGAATCATCGGCAGTGATGAAAAGGAATTTGGCAAGGCTTAGCTGCCCCGTGCCCAATACATGGTTGGCAATAGTGAGTAGTTCTGCAGGTTGTTTTGTCTGTGCATAGGGCGTATACCGCTCGCTGCCAATAGCCAGTAGCAAAGGGTGTACTCCCGCTGCATCTACTGCATGCACTTCTTTCAAGCCAGGTATTTCCTGCGGAATGGCGTTGCCTGTAATTTCATGGATGAGTTGTCCAAAGCTGGTGTCTTCCTGTGGTGGCCTGCCTACTACGGTAAACGGCCAGATCGCATTTTTCTTTGCGTATACTTTGTGTACACGCATCACAGGGAAAGGATGCTCCAGGCTATAATAGCCAAGATGATCACCAAAGGGTCCCTCCCGCTTATTCTCTCCGGGATAGACCTCCCCGGTAATCACAAAATCCGCATCCGTGCTCAGGCAATAGCCATCAAGATAAGTATAACGAAACCGCCTGCTGCCCAATACGCCCGCGAAAGTCATTTCACTGATGCCTTCCGGCAAAGGCATTACCGCAGCTACGGAGTGTGCGGGGGGACCGCCAACAAAACAACTTACTTTTAACGGAAGTCCCCGTGCATTGGCTTTTGACTGATGAACACCTATCCCCCTGTGCAACTGGTAGTGCAGGCCGATCTCTTTGTTCGGCACATAATCGTTCCCGTTCAGTTGTATACGGTACATGCCCAAATTGGAACGCATAATTCCCGGATGATCGATGTCTTCGGTGTAAACCTGTGGCAGCGTCACAAATGCACCGCCGTCTTTGGGCCAGTGTTTTATCAGGGGAAGCTCGGATATACTGACCTCACTGAATAGAACTGGTTTTGTAAACGGGTTACGCAGTGGAAAGGCTTTGGCTGCCGCAAAAGCGGTACCCAGATTACGGACCGGATGCTTTAATGCAGATAGCGGATCATTCTTCAGCTCAATCAACTGCTTCACCACTTCAAGGGTATTCCTGAAAATAAACCTGCTGCGTTCCAGTGTTCCGAAAATATTTGAGGCGGCGCGGAAACGACAGCCCTTTACGTTTTCAAATAGCAGGGCCGGGCCTTTTGCCTCGTGCACACGGAGGTGAACAGCGGCCATTTCCAGTTGCGGATCCACTTCTTCTTTTACGCGAACAAGCTGACCATTTTTTTCAAGATCAAGCAAACAGGCTTCTAACGATGCATACGACATGTACCAGGGGTTGAAATTCAGGTAACTAAGCTAGGCTAACAACTGCAAACTTAAGCACACCCGCGCGGGGGCTATTGATTTAACCGTTTTTATTCCGGAACTTGTTAGAATAAACACCAAAACCGACACTTATGTTCAACGACATGCTTGCGAACCTGAACTGGCTGGCGATACTTGCCGGTGCTGCCGCCTACTTTGTATTGGGTGCTCTCTGGTACAGCCCAGTTTTATTTGCCAACCCCTGGGCCCGGATGGTGGGCCTCAAATTTGATGACCCTGACGCAAAAAAAGGAATGCCACTGCTTTTTATCGGGAGTTTTGTATTGATGTTCATAGCGAGTTGGTGCCTTGCCCTATTGCTGCAGTTACTCCCGGGTGCCGGTACCATGCAGGCCGCCAAACTGGGAATGCTGGTAAGTGTATGCTTCAGTTTTACGGCAATGGCCATTTCCTATCTCTACACGCGTAAACCTGCGGCTCTGTATGCTATAGATGGTGGATATCATATCCTGGGAACCGTACTTGCAGCGGTGGTGATCAAACTGGTTAGCTGAGTTAAACGTTTAAGATTATACGCTAAGCGCACAAAACCCGCGGTGTGGCATAAGGCATAATCCTAAACGCTTAACTTTACAAGATGACCAAACTCAGCGTTAATATAAATAAATTTGCCACCCTTCGTAACAGCCGCGGAGGAAATAATCCTGATGTTGTAAAAGCCGCCATTGACGCACAAAGGTTTGGTGCCGATGGTGTAACCGTGCATCCCCGGCCTGATGAAAGACACATTCGGTATGAGGATGTAAGACAGGTTAAAAAAATAATCACTACCGAGTTTAATATTGAAGGCAACCCTACCGAGCAGAAATTTGTTGACCTTGTGCTGGAAACACTGCCACATCAGGTAACCCTTGTGCCGGATGCGCTGGGCCAGCTCACCAGCGACCATGGATGGGACACGATTAAAAACAAAGATTACCTGGTCTATATCATTTCCATTTTCAAAAATGCAGGTATCCGCGTTTCTATTTTTGTGGACCCTATAACAGAAATGATCAACGGCGCAGCAGAAACCGGCACCGACCGTATCGAATTATATACCGAAGGTTATGCGCGGCAGTTTGAAAAAGGACACAAAGAAAAGGCGGTGGCTGCCTATGTAACCGCCGCACAACGGGCAAAAGAACTTGGCTTGGGTTTGAATGCGGGTCATGACCTGGATCTTCATAACCTGAAATATTTCAAACAAAACATTCCGTTCTTAGATGAAGTAAGCATCGGTCACGCATTGGTTTGCGAC
>JANPIE010000013.1:0-30531 GCA_031424835.1 Chitinophagaceae bacterium | reverse complement strand
CAGCAGCCTTGATTTTTTTTGTTACTTTTTTGTATCAAGACAAAAAAGTAAATAGTGGGTGACTACCAGCAAACGAATTGCGCCCATTATACCTAATCCTATGATGAATGTAGGATTGGGTACAATTCCGGTGAGCAATACCTCTTGCTGCTTTTTTACAGTGCCGGGATCATTTATGGATTTAAGCTGAAAAATGTTTCCGTGGCTCTCTGTGTAATCTGTAGCTCTGTGGTGAAGCCTTTGCGCGATGATGGAAATGAAGACTTTACCACGGAGTCACAGAATACACAGAATTACATGGAGTTATTGGCCAGGGAATCATGAATATAGGATGAGGCCTATGACTTGTTCGGTGCGTTGTTTCTTTCCTCCCATTTGCGCTGGATGTACAGGGATAGAGCTACACTGAGAACAGCAGTAAGCATACCCCCGCCAACATCGAGCGGGAAATGTTCGGCCAGGTATACCCTGGAATAACCCACCATCAGTGCAATGATAAAACCCAGTGGTACAATCCAGTTTTTATTGAAGAAAAGGGTGGCCAGCAGGAATACCGAAAATGCGGTAGTGGTGTGGCCCGATGGAAAACTATAGTTAGTGAGTAATTCTACGCCGTCAACCGAATGAAACAAGGTTAGGTCCTGGATGGCCGTGCCCGGCCTTACCTGTGCGGGTATAATAAAATTCTTCAGGGATTGAACAATGATGGTTCCAATCACTACGCTCGATAAAGCAAGCAGGAATTTATCTCTTCGGAATGCAAGGAAAAGTATGCCTACCAGTATCCAGATTGTTCCGTCACCCAGGTGCGTCCAGTTACGAAAAAGGGTATCTCCGAAATAACCCATATCTGCATTTAAGAGCAGGAAAAAATCCCGCTTGGTCATCAGGAAAGATATTACGATCAGTATGACACCAACCACTACTGTAATAAAAGCGGCCGTTCGATAATTTTTAAGCGCATAAGGTTGCTTACTCTCCATGGGTATTGCGCGGTTTATACAAATTTAATGCTTGTGGGCCGCTTTCCGATAAAAAAGGGTCCTGTCTTTCAACAGGACCCGCACTTACAAAAAAAATACAAATGAAAAATGTTCAGACCACACCAGCCAGTTCTAGGCTGCGTTTTTTGAGGTGTATGATATCAATATTATCAATAATCGGGTCGGGTGTAAGGATGAGTGAGCTGCCATTTTCCTTCCACCAGCTATGATTTACGAGTTGATTCACGTGCAGTACGCCAATCAGGTATTTCCTGTCGGCATCCGCATGCCATTCTTCTATCCATTCAAATTTTTCCCGCGGAATATATTTCCAGTCGTCAAAACTTACATACACTTTGAGGTAAAAATCATTGGCAAGTTCGTGCGGTGTATGGTGGTAAAGTTTTTTGTATTCGTACCGGTAATTGTACCGGAGCGCGCCAATATCACTCAATACCGCGGAAGCCGTTGGGAAACTGCCAGCACCTTTTCCGTAAAAAAACTGTTTATCCGCAAAACCACTTTCTATCACCACACCATTGTATTCATTTCGCACAAACGACAGGGGTTCTTCATGTTTGATGAACTGCGGGAGTACAAAAGCCGCTACCTGTCCATTCACCAGTTTTTTTGCCTGCGCTATCAGCTTTACGTCAAGGCTTTTTTCTTTTGCTACCAATGCATCTCCCAGTTGTATGTTCTGGATACCCGTGAACAGGATATTATCCGGATGTTCTACAATGCCATACGCATGGTTAAGAATGATGGCCCATTTGTTCACAGCATCATAGCCTTCTACATCAAGCTTTGGATTGCTTTCTGCAAAACCCAGTTGCTGTGCCAGCAATAGTGCCGACTGGAAATCCAGTTTATCCTCGAACATTTTTGTGAGAATAAAATTGGTAGATCCGTTTACGATGGCTTTGATTGAATGGAGAAGATCATTGTCATAGTACTCCTCCAGGTTGCGTATTACAGGGATAGATGCACAGGCGGCGGCTTCACAGAGAAAGGATAATCCCGTTTCCTGCTGCAGTTCCAGTAACTCCGGTAAATGTTCCGCGATCATTTTCTTGCTGGCGCTAACAACGGCTTTTCCATTGCGCAGGGCAATGGACACGATTTCGAATGCTTCATCGGCATTATCGATCACTTCCACTATTACGTTGATGTCCTCATCAAACAACAATTCTTCCTTGTTGGTGGTGAACAGCGAAGCCGGGGCGTTTCTGGGTTTTCCCGGGTGTTTGATACATACTTTCCTGATCGTTGCTTTCAGCGAAGGTGTCTGCTGCAGTACCTTGTACAAACCTTCGCCTACTACGCCAAATCCAAATAAGCCTATTGTTAAGTGTTTGTGTGCTTCCATAGTTGCTGTTGCTGCCTGGTTTAATTATGTGAATGGATGATGTACCGAATATAGCCTACAAAACTAATAGACTTTATCATGCAATATTGAAATTGTTTTAAATGGTTTCATAGGCTGACAAGGCGTTTGCCTTTTTTGCCGGATGGTTAACCCCGGCAGAGCGGAATGCCTGCTCAAGGTCTGCGATAAGGTCTTCTGTATCTTCCAGCCCTGTGGATAGACGAATCAGGCTATCTGATACACCCGCCGCCCTTCTTTTTTCCGCAGGTATGGATTTGTGCGTCATGTTTGCGGGGTGCGACACCAGGCTTTTGATGCCGCCCAGGCTTTCCGCCAGTTTGAAAAGTTGGGTCTGCGTAACAAAGCGAAGCGCTGCATCTTCGGTATCATTTTTCAGGTTAAAGGAAACAATACCACCAAAACCTTTGGCTTGTTTTTTGGCAATAGGATGATTGGGGTGCGTAGAAAGGCCGGGATAAAACACTTTATCAACGGCAGGATGTTGTTCGAGGAACCTGGCAATGGCTAAGGCGCTGGCGCAATGCTGTTTGATGCGCAGGTGCAGCGTTTCAATACCACGTATCACCAGCCAACTGTCGAAAGGTGCGAGTATGGCCCCGCAGGCATTCTGTATGTATTTTATTTTTTCGCCCAGTTCCCTGTCTTTTGCCACCACCAGGCCGGCTATCAGGTCGCTGTGGCCACCCAGGTATTTGGTAGCACTGTGTATTACAATATCAGCTCCCAGCAGAATAGGTTGTTGCAATGCGGGTGATGCAAAAGTATTATCCACGCAAAGTAAACAGTGATGGGCTTTGGCCAGCTTAGCAATGGCTTCTATGTCTGATATTTTTAAGGTAGGATTGGTAGGTGTTTCTAACCAGATCAGTTTTGTGCGGGGCGTGATGGCATTAAAAACATTCTCCACGTCACTGGTATCTGTGTAAGTAACCGTGATCCCGAATTTTTCGTACACGTTCGTAAAAAGACGGAACGCACCGCCATAGATATCATCCACCGCAATAATTTCATCGCCGCTTTTTAGTAATTTAACCACGGCATCTATGGCGGCTAGCCCGCTGGCAAATGCGATACCCAGGGCCCCTTTTTCCAGTTGCGCGATAAGTTGTTCCAGCGTTGCCCTGGTGGGATTGCCGGTGCGTGCATAGTCGTACCCCTTGTTTACGCCGGGCGCATCCTGCACAAAGGTAGATGTCTGGTAAATCGGCACTGAAATGGCACCGGTGTGCGGATCAACAGGAATGCTGTGGATCAGTTCTGTAGCTGTACTCATTGTTAAAAAGTTTTGTCTCTTTATCCCTTTCACGGGAATAGAAGAATGATGAATGTTGTAAAAATTCATTCAGAAACCTAACAAGAGAAGCGAGTGACAAACCTACCTGAAGAGCTTATTGCCTTAAGGGCAAAAAAAAGCTCACCTGGTAAGTCAGATGAGCTTGAATATGGTATGCGGGCAGACCGCGGAATATCAAACTTTTACTCTGACTTATCTCTTCCCGCTTTCGCGGGACTGGAGTTGGCACCTTCGTACAACTGAGTAAGTTGTATGGGTTGCCAAGGCTTCATCGGGCCAAAATCCCTCTGCCTTTCTTGATAAGTATTCTAAAGAACTGCCGCAAAGATAGGGGTGTGGTCTTCAAAATGCAAAATATAAACCGTGCTATCAAACGTTAGCATTCACTGTAATGCAATGCCAGCAAGCATTTGCGAAGAAAATTATTTTTTCGCGCGGATGATTTTATAAACTCCCAGCCGTAAACCTGCCACACTTGCGTTCAAATCAACAGAAGTCTTTTGACCGAAATAAGCAAAACCGATTCCCAGGCTTCCTCTCAGGTTCACCTGGCTATATTTTGAAGTGAAAACAGGACCCACATTGTCACTATACCGCAAACTTGACGAGGTATACGCTAATTCAGCACTTGCCATTCCGAAAAATTTCATTTTGCCAGCCCGCGAAAGGTCAAGGTATAGCCGGGTGAAGGGTGCAATGCCGAGGTCGTAATAAGTGTTGTCATTGTAATACCCGGAGGGCCCTTTTTCCCTTAAAAAACCAACTGTTGCCTGGCCACCTATCAACCAGTTACGCTGAATAGCCACGCCCATTGTGGGAACAAGGTTCAATCCATACGTAGTATTGCTGCTGCCAATGGCAAGGGTAGGGTAGGTTGAAAAGATATCGCCCGGGATGAGATTTGTCTGGAGGCCAACCAGTTTATTTCCCCTCTCCAGTTGTGCCTGCAATGTAAATACCAAAAAAAAGGAAAGAATGAGTAAGACTGTCTTCATAAGCGTTGGTTTAAGTATAACAATTCTCACAAATATGACGCCGGAAAACTAAAAAATTTCAAAAAACTAAACTTATTAGCATTTTGAATGTTAGTACCTTTGCATTCAACAGGATGATCAACATGGCTAAACAGGTATCGGGCAAAAAGAAAAATCCGTCAGTGGTAACACCGGAAGAAAGGATAGAAGTGTTTGGTGCGCGTGAACACAATTTGAAAAATATTGATCTCTCTATACCCAAGAACAAACTGGTTGTTTTTACGGGCGTGAGTGGTAGCGGCAAATCATCACTCGCATTTGATACCATTTATAACGAGGGCCAGCGACGTTACATGGAAAGTTTCAGCGCTTATGCGAGGCAATTCATCGGCGATATGGAACGCCCCGATGTTGATAAGATCACCGGACTTTCACCGGTTATTTCCATCGAACAGAAAACGACCAATAAGAATCCACGTTCCACTGTAGGAACGGTAACAGAGGTATACGATTTTCTTCGGTTGCTTTTTGCGAGGATAGGCGAAGCGTATAGTTATAACACGGGGAGGAAAATGGTGAAGTTTAGCGAAGAAGAAATCGTTGCTAATATTTTCAGCAAATTCAAAGGCAAAAAGATCACTTTACTCGCACCCCTTATCCGTGGCAGGAAAGGGCATTACCGTGAATTGTTTGAAGACATCCGCAAAAAGGGATTTGTAAAAGTACGGGTGGATGGAGAGGTAATGGACCTGACACCCAAATTGCAGGTTGACCGGTATAAGATCCATGATATTGAAGTGGTGATAGACAGGCTTGCGGTAACAGAAGATATGAAAGTTCGTTTGAGCCAGAGTGTGCAGCAGACATTGAAGATGGGCAAAGAACTTATGTTCCTGCTGGTAAATGATCTGAACAAAACCGTGCAATATTCCCGCCAGCTAATGTGCGAGGATTCGGGTATCAGTTATGAAGAGCCATCGCCCAATGCATTCTCTTTTAATTCTCCTTATGGTGCATGTGCCGCCTGTAAAGGACTTGGCAACGTGTATACCATCAGTCTCGAAGCCATATTGCCCGATACTGCACTTAGCGTAAATGAAGGAGGTATCCTGCCACTGGGTGAGCAACGCGAGGCTTATATGTTCCGGAGTGTTGAAGCGCTGGCAAAAAAGCACAGGATAAGTCTGTCAAAACCCATCAAGGATCTGCCACCTGCCTCGCTGAATATTTTACTGTACGGTAACGCCGAAGCCAGTTCACTTGAAATGACTGACCTGGAAGAAAATATCGGCGGCTCGCTTTATGAAGGTGAGTTTGAAGGTATCATCCCTATGCTCAAACGCTGGTTTGCGGGCAATGGAACAAGCGAGGGTCTGCGGGAATGGGTGGAACAATTCATGGAACTAAAACTTTGCCCTTCCTGCAATGGAGCAAGGTTGAAAAAAGAAAGCCTTTGGTTTAAGGTGGATGAAAAAAATATCGCTGAACTGAGTGATATGAACCTTGATAAACTATACGGATGGTTTGCAGACGTGGAAAAAAGACTAAGCAATAAACAGAACCAGATAGCCAAAGACATATTAAAGGAGATCAGGGAACGTGTTCAGTTTTTACTGGATGTAGGATTAACCTATCTCTCGCTGAACCGTCCCTCACGTACTTTAAGTGGGGGTGAGTCGCAGCGGATACGGCTGGCAACACAGATAGGGTCGCAGTTACAAGGTATCACATATATCCTGGATGAGCCTTCCATCGGGCTGCACCAGCGGGATAACCAGCGCTTGATCTCCGCGCTACAGAATCTGCGCGATATCGGCAACAGCGTATTGGTTGTGGAACATGACAAAGATATCATGATGGCCGCCGATCATCTGGTGGATATTGGTCCCAAAGCAGGTATGTATGGCGGGCATATCGTTGCGGCGGGTACACCGGCCGAAGTGTTATTGAGCCAGTCAGAGACCTCTTTATACCTGAGTGGAAAAAAATCCATCGCCATCCCCTCAGAGCGCAGGCATGGCAATGGTAAATTTCTGGAACTGAAAGGTGCTTCGGGAAATAACCTGAAAAATGTGGGGACAAAGTTTCCGTTGGGTAAACTTATCCTGGTTACCGGCGTAAGCGGAAGCGGCAAATCCACATTGATCAATGAAACGCTGTACCCTGTTCTGTCCAAACACTGTTATAACAGCAGGGTTACGCCCATGCCTTTTAAAAGTATCAATGGCCTGGAGCATATTGACAAAGTCATCGAAATTGACCAGTCGCCTATTGGCAGAACACCCAGGAGTAACCCGGCAACCTATTGCGGATTTTTTACGGAAATAAGGTCCCTGTTCGCTGCCATACCGGAAGCTAAGATCCGTGGTTACAATGCGGGGCGATTTTCTTTTAACGTGAAAGGCGGCCGCTGTGATGTTTGTGAAGGCGGTGGCATGCGCGTTATTGAAATGAATTTTTTACCCGACGTATACGTGCATTGCGAAAAATGCAACGGGAAAAGATACAACCGCGAGACACTCGAGATTCGTTACAAAGGAAAATCCATCAGCGATGTGCTGAACATGTCTGTGGACGAGGCCTGCGAGTTTTTCCAGCCCATTGCTTACCTGTTCAGGAAGATCAAAGTGTTGCAGGATGTGGGTTTGGGATATATCACCCTGGGTCAGTCAGCCGTTACGTTAAGCGGGGGAGAGGCACAGCGCGTAAAACTGGCTACAGAGTTGAGTAAAAAAGATACCGGTAAAACTTTTTATATACTGGATGAACCCACTACGGGTTTGCATTTCCAGGATATCCAGCACCTGCTCGATGTGCTTAACAAACTTGTGGACAGAGGCAACACTGTACTCGTAATTGAACACAACCTTGATGTAATCAAAGTGGCCGATCATATTATTGACCTTGGTCCTGAAGGCGGCGATGGCGGTGGCAGGATCTTATTTGAAGGATTGCCGGAAAAAATGGTCAACAACAAAGAAAGTCACACCTCCCGATTCCTGAAAGTGGAGTTGGGGCTATGATACATTTTGGGTCATCCAACTGGTATCACTGTTAATCAGTAATGTGATCTTCGCCAGGTGATGATCGTCGTGTTCAGCTACAAAATATGCGAGGTCAATAATACGCATGGGCATTTGCAGTCGTGGATGCAGGGATGCTTTGCTGAGGTCCTCTTCTGACAGACTCTTCAGCTTTCCTACTAGTTTCATCCGTGCAGCAAAAAAACCTACCAGCAGTTGTTCATAGGTTTGGTGGTCATGCATGGCCTGTTCGGTAATCGCGTTGCTCATATCAGCTGCGCTCAGCACAGGCAGGCCATTGATTAGTTCATCTACGCGCTTCAGCCATAGTGGCTCCAGGTCTGTAAGGTGCCCAATCTCTTTTTTAACGCTCCATCGCGTTTCGTCGGTGGTAACTATTGCATTATCCAGTTTGCCCGCTTTGTAATACAGCCTCGCGGGCGTTCCTTCCAGTCGTTCAATGATGCCCGGTAGCAGACCGTTGTCGTGGATCGAATCAAATTTTCGCTCTGTCCATTTGGTGCGTTGCATAAAATTTCATTTGGCGGGTGTAAGGATTTTCGCCCGTTCGGTTAGCAATATTTTTTCTACACCCGGTAGTTATTTACGCGTAAAGGAGTCTTTGTCTGTAACCGCTGCTACTGCGCGGTTACAGAAATCCCTGATTTCTTTATGGGCTACTGCCTGATCATTTCAATGTGCTCAATACCATCTTCGAGGTATAGAGGCCCTGACTGCACAAACCCAAAACTTTCATAGAAATACTGAAGGTACAATTGTGCACCTATCTTAATGGGCCCACTCCCGAAAAGCGCTTCGCAGGCTTCGATGGCTTTTGTAACCAGTAATTTTCCTGCCCCGGTTCGCCGGTAAGCCGGTGAATTTACAATTCTCCCAATCGACATCTGTTCATAAGCCAGCCCTGGCCTGAGCAGCCGCGCATAGGCAACCAGTTCGTCCTGGTTCCAGATCATCAGGTGCTCACAGTCGGGGTCCTTATTATCCGCATCCTGGAATACGCATTGCTGTTCAACCACAAATACTTCATTGCGTAATCGGATAATGGCATACAGTTCTGCCGGCGAAAGCATTGCGAATGGTTTATGGTAAATGTGGAAGCTGTGAGCGGACATAAAGAAGAAAATTTGTTGCGGGTAAGTTAGCCGCACAAAAATAGCGCAGTACGGCAATAATTTCACACCTTTGGCTCTTTATTGAAAAAGGCATCCTTCGGGGAGTAAAAATCATGTCAAAAAAAGTAGCCATTATTGGAGCGGGGCCCGCTGGATTAACAGCAGCCTATTTATTGGGTAAAGCTAACCAGCAGGTGTCTGTGTTTGAGAAAGATCCGGTGTATGTAGGTGGTATTTCCAGAACAGAAACTTATAAGGGCTATCATTTCGATATCGGAGGTCACCGTTTTTTTTCCAAATCAAAAGAGGTAGAGGATTTCTGGACAGAAATACTGGGTGATGAAATGCTGGAACGACCACGAAGTTCACGCATCTATTATAACAATAAGTTTTTTTCCTATCCACTGGTGGCAATGGAAGCTTTAACAAAGCTGGGCGTAGTGGAAAGTGGCTTGTGCGTGCTGAGTTATCTGAAAGCCAAAGCAGCGCCGGTTAAAAATCCAACCAATTTTGAAGACTGGGTTACCAACCAGTTTGGTAAACGTCTTTTCAATATTTTCTTCAAAACCTATACGGAAAAAGTTTGGGGCATTCCCTGCAGGGAGATATCTGCCGACTGGGCGGCGCAGCGTATCAAAGGACTTTCGCTAAGCAGTGCCATCCGTAACGCCGTGTTTAAACCAAAACAGGGCGGCAATAAAGGCAAACTGATCAAGACGCTGATCGATTCATTTCGTTATCCCAAGTATGGTCCTGGTATGATGTGGGAAAGATGCGCCGAGAAATGCAAGGCCATGGGTGTTTCTATCGATATGAATTGTGGCGTTGAAGAGATCAGTTTAGCCGAAGGTCAATGGACAGTACGTACCAGTGATGGCAGGAATACCGGCGGTTTTGATTATGTGTTATCTTCTGCGCCTATGCGTGAGCTGGTAGCACAGGTAAAGCCGCGTTTTCCCGAACATGCGTTTGATTCTTCACAACACCTTGCATACCGGGATTTTCTAACCGTAGTGCTGATATGCAGGGATGAAGATGCGTTTTCTGATAACTGGATTTATATTCATGACCCAAGTGTGAAAGTGGGCAGGATTCAGAACTTCAAATCCTGGAGCCCTTATATGGTGCCGGATCCCAACATGGCCTGCTATGGATTGGAATATTTTTGTTTTGAAGGCGATGGACTCTGGACCAGCAGCAATGAGGAACTGATAGCGTTGGGCAAAAAGGAAATACAACAGATAGGGTTAACCACCGCGGGTGCGGTGGTGGATGGTTACGTAGTGCGTCAGAAAAAAGCATACCCGGTTTATGACCAGGATTACAAGGAGAAAGTAGGGGCCGTGCGTGACGTATTGAAAGAGTATCCCGGCTTGTATTTGGTGGGAAGAAATGGCATGCACAAGTACAATAATCAGGATCATAGTATGATGACAGCAATGCTGGCCGCCAAAAATATTGTTGCCGGTAAAGAATTGTTTGATCTATGGGATGTAAATGAAGATGCAGAGTACCATGAAGGCGGCGAAAGAGGCGAGGATGAAATGCAGAAGCTGTCTGAACGATTAGTACCCACAAAAGTTGGCTGATAAATTTTTGCCACAGATTTCACAGGTTGATAAAGCAATCCTGTGAAATCTTTGGCAAAAACTATCTCCCCGCAACCGCGGGAATCACCGGGATCCCTTCATTCCCATCTTCACTCACAGACTGCACTGCAAAAAAGTAATTGTCTTTTGACTAAGGCAGGTTGTACTCTGTCTTCGTTGTCAAAAATTTCTTCTGCCAGTAAGCGCTGGTTGTTTCCCGCATCAGGATATAGTACCCTTTTAGTTTTCCTGTGGATGGCGCCTTCCATGATAAGGAGGTATAGTTGCTGAGCCTTCTTGCTTCCACTTTAACTTCCTGTGGCTTTTGCGGCGATTTGGCAAGGTTGGCAAGGTTGGCCAGGTTCATTGCTGTGTTCTTGCGCAGGTATTCAAAATCCATGAATTCCGGCAGGTCGCCGTACTGTATGCCATTTTCGATACGTACATTCTGGTGCTGGTGGTAATAGTTTTCATTCATTTCTGTAAAACGAACCGCAGCGAATCCGTTCTGTACAAAAGCGGAATGATCGCCGCCACGCAGGAAGCGGTCATTCCGGTAGATCATCACCACTTCAAGATTTTCAACATAACGCTCCCCTGTTTCTTTCACATACCTCGCAAGCTGCCTGGCCCTTCCATCATTTTCCAGGCCCAGGTTCCTGATATTGGTTGCTATGCGCCCGGTATCTAACACGGAAAGCCCCTCACTGAAAACACGTATGCGGGTATTGTCAATAATATTTGTTTCGCTGCTGTTATTGCTACCCATGATATCATTATTCAGCACAGCTTCTATGTTCCAGTTTTCCCGCTTTGCTTTGGATGCCATATAATGGGCGCCCAGTAACCCCTGCTCTTCGCCGCTAACGGTTACAAAAATGATGGTGGCTGGAAAATTATGTTTACTCATGATGCGCGCGCATTCGATTACCGCTGCAGAACCGCTGCCATCATCGTTTGCCCCGGGCGCATCGCCGGTACGGTCCATTACGCTGGTGCGCATATTATCGAGGTGGCCGCTGATGATGAATACCCGGTTATCGTTCGGATCGGTCCCTTTAAGAGTAGCCACCACATTACCTAGTAACAATGCAGTATCCACCCTTCTTTTATCGGGTTGAAGCGTTGTGGTGTCAATGAAAGCGGTTAATCTTCCACCAGATTGTTTGGCAAATTCATTGAATTTTGATAGTACCCAATTCCGCGCTGCGCCGATACCACGTTTGGAATCGGTTTGGGTGCTTAACGTATTGCGGGTGCCGTAGGATACCATGCTGTAGATATAGGATCTCAGTGAATCTGGTGAAACCTCTTTTACCATCTGTTCGATCACGGGGTCACGGTTGATGATGACCTGTGCAAAGGACAGATGGCCGAATGCGGTAAGCATTAAAGCAAATACGATAAGTTTTCTCATGAAGTTCGGTTGAAAGGTAAAGTTAGGTGCTGGATGGATGTATTTGAGAATTTCAGGTAAATGGGCAGGTTTCGACGGCGAACAGGGCTTTCCGATATTTTCTCCGCAGCAAATAAAATGATAATGTTGGCGGCAGCGCCGAACCTTGCAATTTTGGTGAAGGATTGTTTTTCTAAAGAGTTTTTCCCCTCTGGTTGGCCACAAAGGGAGGTAAGACATAAATGCGTATGATAATTTCGCAAATTTGACAACTGGTCATGAGTAAAAGTAGTGCCCCCCTGCAAGTTGCCCGGTATGTCCCGCCAGGGACAAAAGCTCTGTAGGATAGATAAATTTCCAGTGGATATGCCCCGTTAGGGGTTACCCTGCGGGGTGTGCATAATTTTAGGGTTCAACTTCCCTGAAGATGTATCGCTCATCATATTCCATTGCAGCGTCATCCAGCATTTTTCTGTATTCATTCAGGAAAGTTGTTTTTGCATGATGTTCCTGTTGGGTATGAATGTAATTTATCACTATTCCTAAATCTGATTTTGCATAACTGAATGCGCCATATCCTTCCTGCCATCTGAATGGGTATTTTGTCAATTTTGTTTTGTTGATCCATTCTGAAGAATCTCCTTTAACCAGTTGCATCAGGGCCGAGGGCGATTTGATGGGGTTTAATCCAATTAACATATGGAGATGGTCCGGCATATTATTAATGGCTAACATTTTGTGACCATTGTTCTGTACGATCGCGGTAATATAATTTCGGAGACGGCTATCCCACGCGGGATCGAGCACAGCTTTGCGAAATTTTACTGCGAAAACGAATTGGATATGCAACTGCGTGTAGGTGTTTGCCATATACCAAACTATGGGAAATTCCTGTGGTCAGCCCCTAACGGGGCAATGTATTTATAACACGTATTTTCTACCGGGCTATTGTCCCTAACGGGACAATTTCGTGGAGACTGGGGCATGTCTAAGTTTCAATTAGACTGTATATGAGAGGCTTGGGGCGGTGCGTTTTTGAATTACACCATGTCACAAACTCAGCAAAAAGAGATAGTGGTACGATCAATACCCATATTTCTTTTTCCATCGGTCCTGTAAAAATTTCCGCAATTCATTTTCTCGGGCGTTATGGCCGGGTTCAAAGAAAGTGGTGCCAGCAATCTTATCCGGGAGGTACTCCTGCCCGATGAAATTGCCCTCACCCTTGTGTGAGTATTGGTAGCCCTTGCCATAATTCATATCCTTCATCAGGCGGGTAGGAGCATTGCGGATATGCAGCGGTACCGGCAGGTCGCCGTGTTGTTGAACGGCCTGCATGGCAGCGCTGATGGCTACGGTGGCACTGTTACTTTTTGCGGACGAGGCCAGGTAGGTAACGCACTGTGAAAGTATCAGGCTGCTTTCCGGATAGCCAATTTTGTTTACCGCATCAAAAGTAGCGTTGGCCAATAATAAGGCGTTGGGATTGGCATTGCCGATATCTTCACTCGCAAAAATCAGCATACGGCGCGCAATGAATTTTACGTCCTCTCCCCCTTCTATCATTCTTGCGAGCCAATATACTGCACCATTGGGGTCACTTCCGCGCATGCTCTTGATAAAGGCCGAAATGATATCATAGTGCTGTTCACCTTTTTTATCATAGAGCGCTATTTTTTTCTGTGCAGTCTGCATAACCAGTTCGTCAGTGATCAGGGCAGGTTCGTTTTTGTTTCGCTGCGGGAAGCCGGAGGTTACTACCAGTTCCAGCAGGTTGAGTAATTTTCTGGCATCACCACCCGATAAACTGATGAGCGCTTCTGTTTCAGTGAGTTCTATTTTCTGCAACTGTAATACGGGGTCCCGGGCAATTGCCTGCTGTAATAGTTTAACCAGATCCTTTTGCTCAAGTGCCTTTAATACATATACCTGGCAACGGCTCAGTAAGGCGCTGTTCACTTCAAAGGAGGGGTTCTCAGTGGTGGCTCCTATCAGGCGGATGGTGCCTTTTTCAACAGCTCCCAGCAGCGCATCCTGCTGCCCTTTGTTAAAACGGTGTATCTCATCTATAAAAAGTATAGTGCCTGAATGCTGTTTGGCTTCCTCGATCACTTCCCTCACATCTTTCACGCCGCTGCTGATGGCGCTAAGCTGGAAATAGGGTGCCTGCAATGTATGCGCAATGATATTGGCGATGGTTGTTTTGCCAACGCCCGGCGGACCCCATAAGATCATAGAGGGAACGGTTCCCTGTTCGATAGAGGTGCGCAGGATACTTCCCTTGCCTGTAAGATGTTCCTGTCCAACCAGGTCATCAAGCGTAACGGGGCGCATTCTTTCTGCTAAGGGTATGTTGCTGTTCACAACTAAAATTACTGAAAATTCAGGGCGTGTGCAGGCGCGGTGTTAAATCTATGCCTGTGGTTCTACAAAAAGGTGCTGGTATTTTTTCATCATCCGGAAATTCAGGACGATATGTGAGAGCAGTACAACACTTACAAAAGCCATAAACCATGTTGCTGCTCTCATGATCTTTACAAACAATTCAACATTGAGCATGGGGGGCAGATTGGCCTGCGACTCGAGCGCCCGTGTTACGAGCTGGCGCATTGCGTCGTCTGATGCAAAGAGCATAGTACTCGCGTTTACCAAAGACATGATGCCCATAAACCCCGATGCATACGCATTTACACGAATCCAATCGCGCAGTGAACGTTTCAGCGGCCGGCCCGTGTCTATGCCCCTGGTCAGAAACTGCAGGCTGGTAAACGTGTATATTACAAAAGCGGCAATAATAAAGGCAACAAAAAGAAAGCCGGGATTGGCCAGGGCATTTACCAGGATCAGCAGGTCCATGAACCCAAACATGGCGGCGATAGGTACAAGGATAAAAGTGAGTATACGAAAAATGGTCAACTGCTTCATAGGGGCCAGGGGTTATTGTTGTTGCTGGCCGGCAAATGTATCAATAATAAGTTCAGGAACCTCTACCCCTGCCTGCTTTTCGAGCTCAACCTTATTCAGTTCTTCAAACATCTCGCCATCTTCGTAGCCCACTGATACATAGATGGACAGTGATTGCCTTGCTGGCCCCTTGAACGTACCTTTTACGGGTGAGCAGTTATTGAAATTACGTCCCACAGCCAGTTTTACATGGTGATTGGTGACCCACACATTGTTGGTAGGGTCGCTTCCTGCCCAGCCATAACCCGGTATATAGGCTTCCACCCAGGCGTGTGTTGCACCTTCACCGCGCATGCCGTTCTTGTTCGGACAGATATAGCCACTTACATATTGCGCGGGTATACCCATCATGCGCAGCAGTTCCAGCATAACATGCGCAAAATCCTGGCACACACCTGCCTGTTTTTCCAGTATCTCATCAACCGTGGTCTCAATATTGGTGATGCCTTTGATATACGTAAAATGCGTAAATATAAAGGTGCAGGTATCTTCCACAATCGCGGCCACTGTTTTATTTTCGGCAAAAAGTCCGGCTACATATTCCTGCATCAAACCAAGCGCATTCACGGCGGATACCCGTGAAAGTTCTGCCAGTTGAAGATCATTGCGCCCGATCTCTGCTAGCTCGGTCACGTAGCTTTTGGGAAGTGTGAGTTGCGGTGATACCAGTGTTCGTATCAGTAATTTGCTTTCGATCACCAGTTCCCTGTGCGGGGGTAAAAGATTAAAAGTGCCCGCTTTGTTTCCCCAGTAGTCATTATAGGTAAATACATCCGGGTTGCCTGTTATGGTGATGTCCTGCTGCAAGGTCTCCTGTTCGGCAGATTGAAAAGGGTAGATCATTATATTGTTCATGCTTTCCTTTACCGGCCTGTCGTATTCGTATTTTGTAATGTGATGTATTCTGAAAATGGGCATTCATTGTTTGTTTAAGCATATGAAAAATAGACCTGTCCGAAGGTTTTGTTGAACGCGTTCAACTCCCTTCGTACCTGCAGCAGGAACTGTTCAAGTCCGTTTGCGGATACCATGTCAATATCGGAGAATTTTACATAACTGTATATTCTCCCAAATATCCGGTTCAGCGGTGCCGTTCCCTCTACAGGGTTGGACGCAATGATATCTGCTAAATACCTGTTTGCCCTTTCCAAAGAATAATACAGTGACCTGGGGAAATTCTTGTCAAAAAGTACCTGCTGCGCTACGTTGCAGTTGTGGTTATGGTTACTGTAATTTTTCAAATGTAATTCATAACCGGATAGCGCCAGTAAAAGGCTTCTCCAGTAGAGAATATCCTGTTCATCATCAAAGTCGAAATTGATCTCTGTAAAAAAATTGAGGGTACATTCCACAGTAAGTAAACATCTCTCTGTGTATTTACCGAGGTTCATATAGTTCCAGCCCTGGCCGCGGGGCATGGTGCTGTCTGTGATGCCCCCAAACTGGTCACTGCTGTTAATCAGGTCATCAATCACCACGATGGCATCGGGCCCCGCTAATTTTTCTTCGAGAGAATGGTTGTTGATCAGGTGGTATAATAAGTTTACCTGCTCCCATACCTCTTTGGTGATCTGGTCCTGAACCCCCCTTGCATTTTCCCTGGCTTTGGTAAGAATGATCTTCAGGGAATTGGGATTTTTGATATCGATCAACAGGTACCTAAGCACTGCTGCGTCGTTGTGTTTTACGGCTTCAATTTCCTCGGCAGACAAAGTGGTAAAAATTTTCAGCGCGGGCTCCCAGGTTATGCTGCTGGCCTGTACTTTATCAAACGATAGTATATAACTGGTCTTCAATAGCCGCAACATACCATCGGCCCTTTCCATGTACCGTTGTAACCAAAAAAGTGAATCTGCAATTCGGCTTAGCATTTTATTTTTTTACTGGTCAGTTAATGATGAAGGGGGGAGTGAAAAGTGAAAAGTGAGAGGTGATTCGTCAGTCGTCAATCGTCAGTCGTGAGTTGGTTTTAATTTTTGACTTTTGATTTTTGACTTTTGACTTTTCACGTCTCACGTCTCACGTCTCTCATTCCTTCAACACCCATGTATCCTTGCTTCCCCCTCCCTGCGATGAATTTACAACGAGGGACCCTTCGCGAAGGGCAACTCTTGTTAATCCGCCGGGTACAATTTCAATTCCGTTCGGGCCGCACAGGGCATAGGGACGCAGGTCCACATGCCTGGGCTGCAGTTTTCCGTCAAGTAAACAGGGCACAGTAGACAGCTGGATGATGGGCTGTGCAATAAAATTTCTTGGATTTTCGAGGATGGTTTCTTTGGCTTTTGCCAATGTTTCATCAGAGGCGCTGTTGCCCATTACCATTCCGTAGCCGCCCGACTGGTTGGTTTCTTTGATCACCATTTTACGGATATTGTCGAATACATATTCGCGTTCATCAACATTCTTTAGCTGGTAAGTAGGGATATTGGACAGGATGGGTTCCTGGTTGAGGTAGTAACGTATCATGGCCGGCACATACGCGTACACCGCTTTATCGTCCGCAACACCGTTGCCCAGGGCATTAACGATGGCCACATTGCCTTTGCGGTAGGCGCCCATCAAACCAGGCACTCCCAACGCGCTGTCGGGCCTGAATACAAGTGGGTCCAGAAATTCATCATCCACCCGTCGGTAGATAACGTCTACCTGTTGCAGGCCGTATGTTGTTTTCATGTATACTTTGTGGTTATCCACTACCAGGTCTCGGCCCTCCACCAGTTGCACACCCATTTGCCTTGCCAGGAAGGTATGCTCAAAATAGGCGGAGTTGAACACGCCGGGTGTGAGCAGTACAATTACGGGGTCCTCATTTTGCCTGGGGGAAAGTGATACCAGATTATCATACAGTATCAATGGGTAATTGTTCACCATGCGCACATTGCTGGTGGCCAGCAGCCCGGGAAAAATCCGCTTGGTCACTTCGCGGTTCTCAAGCATATATGAAACGCCGGATGGAGTGCGCAGGTTATCTTCCAGAATATAAAAACTGCCATCGTCGCCACGTATCAGGTCGATACCGGCAATGTGTACATAAATATCGTGCCGTACTTTTACGCCAAAGATCTCCCGGGTAAAATGCGGGCAGGTGGCTATCAGCGCAGCCGGAATAATATTGTCTTTGATGATCTGCTGCGCATTGTAAATATCTTTCAAAAAAAGATTCAGCGCCGTAAGGCGTTGTTTGATGCCCGATTCTATATGCGCCCACTCTGCTGCAGTAATGATTCGTGGGATGATATCGAAGGGAAATATCCTTTCAATTCCCTCATTGTCGCTGTATACCGTGAACGTAATTCCCTGGCTCATGAACAATTCACTCGCCAGTTTATCTTTCTGCTGGAGGTCGCTTAAGCTTAGCTTGCTTACCGCATCAAAAATGGTATGGTATTGCTGCCGGATAGAATCGGAATTCTTCATTTCGTCCCAGATATGTGGCACGACAGGGTATTGCTGGAAAAGCGTGGCTCCGGTCATAACAGTTAATTTGTATGGTCAGGTACAAATAAAAAAAGTTGCCAGTCCCTGGCGGGTTAAGCAACAAATACAAGTTAAGGAAAAAACAAAAGCTATGCAGGCGAAAACAGTACGCTTAAAAAATATATACATAAGATGCTTATGTATGTCCCCTTTTTGTAAATTGCTGTATGGACAAATCCACCCTCTATAAAGGCTGCCTGGAACCCATTGTTATGCGATTGCTGAAAGATAACGGGCGCATGTACGGCTATGAGATTACCCAGCGGGTAAAAGTGATTACCCGAGGCGAGCTTAAGATCACCGAAGGCGCATTATATCCACTGTTGCATAAACTGGAAGAGAAAGGGGTTGTTGAAACGGAAATCGAGAGCATTGGTAACCGCAGGCGTAAATACTATACATTAACCCGTACCGGAAAAAAACAGGCGGTTACCGCTATGGAAGAAGTGAAAACGTTTATCGATAGTCTTAACCTCATCCTTAACCCAAAAACTGCCTGGTAATGCTTAGCCAAGAGCAAATTGACCATCTTTTTGTTTTTTGTAAGAAACATTATGTGCGTTATTATGACCTCCAGCTTGAACTGGTGGATCACCTGGCCAATGCCATTGAAGAAAAAATGAAGGAAGATCCGGAGGTACTTTTTGAAACGGCTTTACAAAAAGTATTTGCGGGTTTTGGCATTAGTGGGTTTGCGAAGATCGTGGCCGCACGTACCAGAAGCCTGGAAAAAAGTGCACGCAAACTACGGTGGAAATTTTTTCTAGCATATTTCACCCCGCCTAAAGTAGCTATGACATTGTGTATTTTTCTGGCGCTTTCATCATTGCCATTGTATTTACCCGGGTACGTTGTTTGCTTATTGTTGATTTTCATGCTTTTGCTGCTTTTATTTTTTGAGATGCGTATTTTCCGAAATACAAACAGACTGGTGAAACAGCAGAAACAACCTTTACTGGTTACAGAACTGGGTATTGAGCAGCCCTTTCTAACAGCATTCCTGACCTTCCAGTTCTTCGAGATATTTGTTAATGATGATGCTTTTTGGAACCAGCCACCCGGCACTATCCGGCTTGATTATGCATTTACTGTCTTTATGATCGTATTAATGCTTGCGGGGCTCCAGGCGTATAGAGATCACGCAGAAAAATTAATGGTTCACGCAAGAGAAGAATATCCCGAAGCTTTCCAGCCTGCGTAATAAACCCTGCGGGTAGCTCCGTGGTCTCCGGGTCTCTGCGGTGAATAGCTTTTCTCAACCGCAGAGAACATGAGATAGCAGAGCTATCCGGAGAGAAAAAAAGCACAGGATTTTACTTTATGCATTTTTTTGGGGGCAATAAGTGTTTATTATCTCAGGTCGAGTTTTATCTGGAGTTCGTCGAACTGTTTAGCATCGATCGTACTGGGTGCATCGAGCATCACGTCCCTGCCACTGTTATTTTTAGGGAAAGCGATGAAGTCACGGATGCTTTCACTGCCGCCAAGAATGGCACAAAGGCGATCAAAACCGAATGCGATTCCCCCGTGAGGTGGTGCGCCATATTCAAATGCACCCAGGAGAAAACCAAATTTGTGCAGGGCCTCTTCTTCTGTCATCCCCAATGCTGCGAACATCTTTTCCTGTAACTCACGCTGGTAGATCCGGATAGAACCACCCCCGATCTCGTTGCCGTTCAAAACCATATCGTAAGCATTGGCTTTGATGCCGGAGTAAGGATGTTCCAGATATTTAGCCGCGTCATCTATAGCGGGATGGTTATTGATCATCACATCTATATGGTCTGGTTTTGGCGACGTAAACGGATGATGCCTTGCTACCCACCGGTTATCCTCTTCCGCGTATTCAAATAACGGAAAATCAAGTACCCATAACAATTTGAATTCATTTTCTTTCCTCAGTCCCAATCGCTTCCCCATTTCGAGGCGCAATTCGCTTGTCGCTTTGCGGGTCCTTTCTTCACGTCCGGCAAGTACCAGCACCAGGTCGCCGGCTTTGGCGTTGGCTTTATCAGCAAACTGTTTTAATTTCTCTTCCGAAAAAAATTTATCAACGCTGCTTTTATAAGTGCCATCGGTGTTGCATTTAATGTACACCATGCCCTGCATCCCGATCTGCGGACGTTTCACCCATTCCGTTAATTCGTCTACCTGCTTTCGTGTGTATTCGCTGCAACCGGGAACGGCAATGGCAAGCACGGTTTCTGCATTATCAAATACACTGAAACCGCAATTGCCGGCGCCAATGATATTCTCCTGCAATTCGGCTGCCTTTTCAGGAAAAGTATGTGAAGGGAATTTCAGGTTGGCTATCTGCATGCCGAAACGTATGTCGGGTTTATCATTCCCGTATGTCCACATCGCCTGCTGCCAGGTAGTGCGCTCCACTTTCTCCGTGTAATCAATATCTTTTACATCTTTGAAAATTCGCTTGATCAATCCTTCAAACATCTGCAGAATATCTTCCTGCTCCACAAAAGCCATTTCACAGTCTATCTGCGTAAATTCCGGTTGCCTGTCGGCGCGGAGGTCCTCATCACGGAAACATTTTACGATCTGGTAATAGCGGTCATAGCCGCTAACCATGAGCAACTGTTTAAAAGTTTGCGGCGACTGCGGCAGCGCGTAAAACTGCCCGGGGTTCATCCTCGAGGGTACCACAAAATCCCTTGCGCCCTCCGGGGTAGATTTGATCAGGAAAGGCGTTTCAATATCCATGAATTGCTTTTCATGCAGGTAGTTGCGCGCAGAGCGGTTTACTGCATAACGCAATTCAAGGTTTTTCTTTACCGGGTTTCTTCTAAGATCAAGAAAGCGGTATTTCATTCGCAGGTCATCGCCCCCATCGGTATCATCCTGGATGGAGAACGGAGGTAGCGCCGACTTGTTCAATATTTTAAAAGATGACACCGCTATTTCAATATCGCCTGTTGAAAGGTTTGGGTTTTTATTGCTGCGCTCCGAAACCCTGCCAGTAGCCTGTAATACGAACTCCCTGCCCAAAGGTTGGTTGTCGAGTGTGGGATTCAGTTCCTCACCAAATAACAACTGGGTGATGCCATAACGGTCGCGGAGGTCCACAAAAGTAATGGCGCCAAATTTTCTTACGGTCTGAACCCAACCGGCAAGGGTGATTTCTTTGTTTACGTCACTGATCGTTAATTCTCCACAGGTGTGCGAACGGTACATAGGTTTCTGGTATTATAAAGTCTAAACGTGAGGCATGAGACCTGAGTCGTGTGTGACCTGGATATTCATTGAATACCCTCATCATTGTCCACCCAATCGAAAATTTCCCCATCCAAAATTTCAAATTCCGGATTTCTCCGACCGCAAATATAGCCGAAATGCTTTTTAGGAAGCATCTTTGCAGTCATGACAACCCATACCATATCAAAAAAAGCCAACCGAATAGCTGTGGCCTGCTTTTTCTTTATCGTGGGACTGGCATTTGCAAGCTGGGCAAGCCGGATACCCGATATAAAGAATGCCCTGGGCCTTAGTGATGCCGTTTTGGGTGGTGTGTTGTTTGCCCTGCCGGCGGGTTCAATGGTAAGCCTGCCGCTGTCAGGCTGGTTGGTGGCGAAATATGGAAGTAAACGCGTGTTGCTGTTTGCCGCATGCTGTTATCCATTGTTGTTAATAGCAATTGGGTTAACGGCCACTGTTTGGCAATTGGTAGGTACCCTGTTCATGTTTGGCCTGTTGGGTAATATGTGTAATATCTCCATCAACACACAGGCAGTGGGTGTGGAGGCATTGTATGGACGAACCATCATGGCCTCTTTTCATGGAGTGTGGAGCCTGGCCGGCTTCACGGGTGCAGCAATCGGAACTTTCATGATCAGCCTGCAGTTTTCTCCCTTTGTACATTTTTGTTTAGTCAGTGCAGCTTCCATCATCCTGGTATTGATCATTCAACGGTATGCATTGGAAAAGGACCTGGGCCATTCAGATCAACCTGTTTTTGCCCGGCCCGATGCCACCTTGCTAAAATTGGGATTGATCGCATTTAGCTGCATGGCATGTGAAGGAACCATGTTCGACTGGAGTGGAGTATATTTCCAGCATGTGGTGCAGGCGCCAAAGGAACTGATCACGTTGGGCTATGCTGCGTTTATGGCTACCATGGCCGGCGGCCGGTTTGTTGGTGACCGGATTGTAACAAGATTTGGCCAGCAACGGGTGTTGCAGGGCAGTGGCATCGTAATTACCTGTGGATTGCTAACAGCCGTGATATTTCCCGCACTTATCCCGGCAACAATTGGTTTTTTATTGGTGGGCTTTGGTGTGTCCTCTGTTATCCCGCTTGTTTACAGTGCCGCGGGCAGGTCTAAAAAATTCTCCCCGGGTGTTGCGCTTGCAGCGGTTTCCAGTATTGGCTTCCTGGGATTTTTGCTGGGCCCGCCTGTGATTGGCTTTATCGCAGAAGCATTCAGCCTGCGTTGGTCATTTACTTTGATCGCCATCCTTGGCTTCGGTACCACTGTGCTCGCATCCTTCACCAAATGGGAACGATAACCCTCGGTAATACTCTGTGTATTCTGTGACTCCTGTGGTGAAGCCTTCGCGCTGATCTCGAATCGAGGGCTCACCACAGAGCCGCGGAGAGCACGGAGGTACACAGACAAAGGACGCAACGTTAAACTTTTCTAAAAATGCGCGCGCCGAATGATAAAATAGGATTCTGGTAACAGAATTGGATATACATCTTTAAATACATCGTTTCACAAAAACTTTTTGTATGAAAAGAATGTTACCCTACCTGTTAGCCGTTCCCGTTTTATTTTTTGCAGGTTGTACGAAGGGAGTGCTTTCACCGGACAGATCTATACGGGGTGTAGATATCATAGGCAGCTGGTATATAGCGGAAGTTGCCCAGAAAAATCCTGGTACCACCTGGAACCGAATAAATACCGGTCTTGAGAAAGGTGTGTTCACGTTTTATGGCGGTGGCGGTGCGCGCTATGAGGATGGATACAATGAAATGACAGGCTCATGGAACATTGTAACACTCTCGGATGGATACTACGACAGCAATGGTGTTTTTCACAGGGATATGCATGAAGCATTCAAGCTCCATCTCTATGATTCGTACACCAACAATTCAATAGACCTTTATTTTGATGATATCATTCTTACCAACGGAAATATTATTGGAACCAGTTTTAGCGGGCACACGGTTACCCGTTATATTTTCGAAAGGTATTGACGTAAAATATATCGGAAAAAAATTTGGGCCGCAGGCGGGCAGATGATAATCATTTGCCCACCTGCGGCTTTTTTATAGAATCAGGTGCGGAACAAACCTGCTTTGGTTATCTGTTATGAGGTTATTGCTTTCACGAATGCCAATGCCCGCGGGCTCCTGTCCAATAATCCAACTACCAATCACGGGGTAATGATCAGAGAAATTGGGTAGTGTAAACAGCTCCTGGAAGATAAAACCTTCCGCGCCATAACTGCCGGTGGTTTTATGTAATGAGATGTTTTTCATGACCAGGTCGATATTAGCGCCTTCTCGTGATAAGATCGGCTTCTTTACAAAATTGGTCAGCTTGCTTTCATCAAAATAAGCGGGAAGCAGGTAAGGGCAATCGGGGTATAACTGCCATAGTACAGGTAAAATGGCTTTGTTGGATAGAAGCATCTTCCACGCTGGTTCTATCCATAGCGCGCGGTTGGTATCTTCCGCAATGTGTTTACCAAACTCATCCGTAAGCAACCATTCCCAAGGGTATAACTTAAAAATATTTTTTATCGGCCCGCCTTCCAGGTCCAGGAATTGTTTAGTTGTTTCATCCCAGCCAATATCATCAATGAATACCAGTTTGGTTTCATGTCCGGCCTGGATGGCACAATCGCGCATGTATTCCAGGTTGGTGAGGTCCTCCAGTGTTTCTTTTAAACAGGCAAAATGCAGCGTGCCGGGTTGCAGGTAATTTTTCAGGTATGTCCAGTAGGCAATCAGCTTTTCGTGGATGCTGTTGAACTGGTCCTTGTCCTTATCAAGGTCCTGCAGCCAGAACCATTGCACAATGCCGGCTTCATATAAACTGGTAGGCGTATCTGCATTGAACTCGAGCATTTTGATCTGCCCGTTTTTGTAGCAGAGATCGAAGCGTCCATAAATAGCAGGATGATCATCTGCCCAGCTTTTTTCGATCTGGGGTATAAACCAGTCGGGTACCTGGAAGGAGGCATATTGTTTTTTTTCGATCACATGCTCTACTGCTCCCAGACAGCGATCCCACAAATCGGCAGTCGCTTTTTCGATCAATGTGATTTCATTGATGTCGAGTTGGTAATACACGCTTTCATCCCAATAAGGCAGGTCGGTGGTGTGAAAACCAAACCCCAGTTTTTCTACTGAAGATTGCCAGTTATTCCGGGGTTTTGTGATAATGCGTTTCATATGTTTTTACTCCTTGCATGTTTTTTGGATAGGGCCATCGGAAATTTGTGTTAAGAGGAAACACTATAACCCCCACGTCCAAACCCACCTCTGGTAACGGACGTTTTGAAGCGATTACTGCCTGTGTTGGAAAGAGGGCTGATGCCACCAGAGAAATAACCCGCTCTTTGGTAGCGGCCATTGTTATAATTTCCAAAAGGCCTGAAGGCTAGGTACCATAGGAGTGCCGTTCCCAATCCCGGAGAATGGTGTACGCGGGTATATGGCGCGGTGGTATCACTTCGAACATGGATTTTCGAGTTATCGTCCCCCCAGTCTTTTTCTTTTTTCTGTTCATTGCAACTGGCCAGTGCCGCGGTGATCAGAACGAGCTGTACATATTTTGACTTTTTCATCGTTGGTATGCTTTACTTGATGGTGATAAAGATCTCGTAGTCTTTTTTCACGTTTACTGATTTTGTTTCACCGTCTGCATTTTCTGCAAGGGTGTTTTCTGTGCCCAGGGATGGTATGGTATCCCTGTATAACACAGTTTTGACTTCGCGGTTCTGCGCCCACACTTTGTGCGTGGTGAGCAATACGTCGTGTGTGCTGTCAAGATGCTCCACCTGTACGGCAGTTTCTATAGAGCCATTCTTATTGACCGAGTTGGTAATATCGTCATTCTTTTTTGGACCGCAGGAGAAAAGCAGCAATAAGGCCGCGCCTCCCAATATCGCTAAAACGATAGGTTTCATCTGAGTATGCATAAGTTGATTCTTTACAAATTGGTTAATACGATTCCTGTGCCGCGCTGCGGCAACCATTGGAAAGATAACAGGTAAAACAAATCACACCGCGATATGTGGATACATTACCGCTGTGATCAGCGCATTCCCTGGGATCTTTTACTGGAATGGTAAGGAATTATGTGACTAGAGGCCCGGTGGTTTGATATGCTGGCGAAACCGGAAAAGCAGGAACTCGAGTAAGAGGTTCATATGTCATGGGAGCGAGGCTCCATTTACTTTGATACAGTAAAGATATAGGTTTAGGTGTCACATGCGGAAGGGCATACGGGTCAGGCGGGACTTGCGTTCATACAAATGGTAGAGTACCGTTGATGAGTGGTAAAATGGGCTTTTTTTTCGGTTTTTTGCTACAAGGTTTCAAGTTCGTTGGGGTGCCTCGGTTTCCAGTATAAGTAGTAGAAAATCAATATGATAATGCCTAAACCGAAGGGAATCAGGGCCAGGTGCTTGAAGGTGAGACCGTTGATAAGCGGTACGGTGTCGAATTCGAAGAATTCACTGATCATCCAGTACGAATTGGCACTGATCCAGATGGCGATGGCTACGTTATGACAGAGCTCAGACATATACTGCCTTGTGCGCCAGGCAATAACAATCGCAATGATCAAAGTGGGGAAGATCATAGCTATGCCAAGCGGTTTCCACACCATGCACCAGGCAACATCTTTAAAGAGCCAGAAAACGATATGGAGGTTTTCCATTTTTCGGTAGCGGAGGGGGATATTGTAGGTGTCAGTTTTTGCGTTAGTAGTCATGCAGTAGTTGTTGACGTATAATAATTAGCAAGATAACTTATATGCAGAGATTTTTTTGCCACAGATTCCACAGATTAGCACAGTCAATCAGTAAAAATCTGGGTAATCTGTAGCTAATGTTTTTATCTGCTTAAAATGCGCAAAAACCGCCGGACATCTGCCAATGGCTCTATATCGGTTCCGTCAACAAGAAAAGCGCAGATCTGCGATGCGAAATAGGGCGCGAGTGTGCAACCTTTAGTACCCATACCATTCAGAATTCCGACGGAAGGCATAACCGGGTGCAAACCCGCAAATGGCCGTCTTTCCATATTCGCGGGTCTTTCTGACGCAAAATGATCCAGTACTTTAAAAGGAAGTTTCAACCAATGTTGCAAATGCTGCTCAGTTTTTTTTCGGAAATTTTCGCTTGGGTTCGTATCAGCAAATTCCCATTCGTAAGATGAGCCGATCCAGAACATGTCTTCTTTCCATGGAACGATATTTAATCCCTGTTTGAAAATATGATCCCTTGGCAAGCCGGGTATCTGAACAACCAAGGCCTCGCCTTTGTTCCTTGCGTAAGGCAATAGTTTGAAGTAAGGATTATCAAACCCCGCAACGCCATCACAAAAAAAGACCTTTTCAGCCATATGCTCCCTGTAGGTAACGGTTTCCTGTGCAGCATTAAAATGTTCCCACTGAAATTTTTCTTCGAGCAGGGAACGGCTTTCGCTGAGGATGCGGCGCCAGTTATTTAGCAGCGTATTGATATCAACCAGCCAGCAGGGATCTATTTCACCAAAGCCAAAATGGTATTCAAAATAGTCGCGCCATTTATTTTCATCTTTAGGTAAACGCAGGTATTCTTTCTCAAACGGAACGCGTTCATGGAAAGCGATCTTCATTTGGGGAGTAGGGTGGAAGTCGAGAATATTGCATTGACGAATCAGTGAAGCGTTGATCTCTGTTCCGAACCGCGTATACGCCTCAACAGCAAAGGGCATCAGTTTTTCAATCTCCCAGGTGCGAACGATCCTTCTGCCGGTAACAGGGTTGATGACACCACTGGCTATTTTGGATGCAGTGTGCGGTTGGCTTTCGTCAATAACAAGAACTGTTTTTCCTGCATTGACCAAGTACCAGCTAAGAAATGTTCCGGCCAGTCCCTGCCCAATTATGAGGTAGTCAAATTTCATTTGATCGCTATGTGAAATATTTGTGACTTGGTGACTTGGTGGCTCAATTTTTTTGGAAAAATTAAGTCACCAAGTCACAAAGTAAGCACGAAGGATGGACTATTCTTATTGCACCCTGATCTTTATTCCTTTTGAGTGGCTGGTGAATTCAGGGGCATACATGCACTGTATTGTGGCGATGCCCACAGAAAATATGCCTGTATGGGTGATGAACAGCGGGTACTCGAAAACATAATTGCCTTTATTCATGTGACTGAAAAAGAAATTCGTGCTGGCATCTCGCGTGCTTTCATAATAGCCCAGTCCGTCCTGCCATTTATAGCCGCTCAATACATTCACAGGTTCCATTGCTGCTGCGCGCATGTCTTTCAGGTGGAGATAATCCATGTCCCGGTCAGTGCGCAGTTCCATTCTTACCACTACTTTATCCCCTGTCCTTAATTCCTGGCCCTCTTTCACCAGCTCCAGCACTTTGCCTTTGCCTGTGTTCCGCTCGATGAACAGTTTTTTGCTAAGAGATAATGGAGATGCAGCCGGGGTAATCTTATCCATGTCCTCGAAGTATTGCCAGTAGATGCTGCCCCAACCGGGAGACTGGGAAATTTTTGCATTAGGAAATTGGGAAGTCGGTAAGTTATTATTGGAAGTTACGGTGACCGTAACGTTTCCCATTTGTTCATTCACCAACCTTCCTTCAATGCGTTTTTTGAAATAGCCTGTACCCGCTTCGGTCTTTTCATTGTTGCTGGCAGCGGTATAGTTGCCCAACCGGATCAACACTTTTTTATCGCTGTTGAGCCAATCGCTGCCATTCAGCAACAATGCATAACAGGCATCGGCAGTTGCGACGGTGGTACGCCAGTTATTGGTTTGTTTGTTCAGGAGTAACCAGGTCTTCATGTCGTTTACATTCCTGGTAAGAGAAGCAGTGGCACCGTTCTCACTGATCTCCGACATAAATGCGATCATCATACTCTGGTGTTCTATTGGCGATTGGTGCCAGAAGCCTGCATAGGCTGATTTCCAGTACATACCCATTTTGCTATCGGTACTTACATTTTCCAGTAATGCCGGTAATATTGTGTTTTTTGCAAACGATTCTTCTTTGCTGCGCCAGTAGATAAGGCCCAGTTGCGCTTTGTGATAACTGTTCTGTTTTACCCAGTATTTTTTGCCCTGCTGGTAATAGTAATCGTAGGCTTTGGATGATTGCTGCGAGATATCGCGGAAGAAACTCCGCATATACAGGTATTCAACCTGGCCCGCATGAATTTGTTGAATTGAAAGATCAGCTTTGTATTTCACCAACTGGTTGTAGTCATCTGATATTCTACCATCCATGTATTGCAATGCTTTCACCGTTACCGTGCGTAAACGCAAGGCAAGATCAGGGGTGAGCGCACCGAGTCTTTTTAATTTGCCGATGCCCGTTAGGATATAATTGGTGATGTACCTGTCGGCATAACCACCTTTGAACCAGCTGAAGCTTCCATCGGGTAATTGCATCTGTACAAGTTTCTGTATGAACACATCCGATTGCGCACTAAGTTTCACCAGGTCGAATAGTAGTGCAAGATTCTTTTTTTGCTGCGCCTCACTCTCTGCCTGGAACACCCATGGTGTTTCCTGCAGCAGCACCTGTTTGAGTTCTTCATTCTTTTGCAGGTTGCTTAGCAGCGCCGTGCTGTCAGCTTTCCACAATTCAAACACCTGGCGCAGGCGCGGATGTTTGTTCACGATATAGGCGGCCAGGGTATTTGCATAAAAGCGGTTAAATGTCTGCTCTGCACATTCGTAGGGATACTCCATGAGGTAAGGCAAAGCCTGTACTGCATACCAAATGGGGTTGGATGTATATTCAATGGTGAGGCTTTCAGTAGTAAGGCTCTCACTCTTGTTGTTCAATAATTTATCGAACTGGAAACGTTTCGTGGTATCATTCGGCAAATACAAAGGCAGCGTTTCCGTTACGAGCATCCGGTTGGTGAGGACAGGCAAGGTATTTTCCTCACCATCGCTCATGTCACCTGAACGTGCTACTATGCGCCAGGTAAGTGGTTTGTTGAAGCTGAATGGTATCTGTATCGGGAATTTTATGGCAGCGCTTTGCCCCGCTTCTACTGTAAAATACTGAGACGGAAAAACATTCTGGAACCATCCATCCACCGAAGTATGGGTGGTTGCATCAATCAGCTCGAGCGTTACCTGGCCACTGATCTCTTTATCGGTTAAGTTAACGATGCGCGTACTGAATTCCATATTATCGCCCTCACGCATAAACCTGGGCGCATTGGGCTGCACCATCAGTTTTTTTTGTGTGATGATAGATGTATGGTTACTTCCAAAGGCCAACTCCCTGGTATGTGCCAGTGTCATCCATTTCCATTCTGTCAAAGCTTCCGGTATGGTAAAGCTAAAGTTGTATTTACCAGTGGAGTCAGCGTATAATTGCGGAAAGAAAAAAGCCGTTTCATTAAAGTTCTTGCGGATCACGGTTGCCGGGCGCCTTGGTTGTGCATCCTCTGGTGTGGCATCCGCCTCCTCCCGCAATTCGTTTGCCTGCAAGCCCTCCTGGTTGGCCATTGGCGGAGCGGCGGAAGCTTCTACGCCCACAACCTTATTAGCCAATTGGGCGGAGGACTTAGCCGTGTTTATGTTATAGGCCATATCCCTTTCTCCCTGCATGGAAGTCCGACCGCGGATCTTGACGGTTGAGCCATGGGCCGCTTCATCTCCACCCCATAATTCGTAACCATTTGTTGCCAAACGATCATATGCAATGGCTACTGGCGGTTTATACAATTCCGCCGGGTTGTTCTCTGCTGCTGATACAGCGGCCGAAAAATTGTTGTGGTCGTTAAAACCTAATAGCGGTTGTACATTATCCCATAACCCGGGAACAATCCAATCATGTGATTTGAACTGGTCAAGGGAAGCATCGTACATACCCGTGAGTAATTCAGCCGCCACAGCTTCCCCTTTATGACCCTGCACAGTAACCGTCCATTTTTCCTTGCTTCCCGGCTCTGTTTTATTGCGGTAGCTTGTATAATTTATATCGAGCATTTTATTGGTCCAGGGAACATCAATTTGGTATCTGTTATGGTATATGCGGTTATCATACACATACACTTCTTCAATATTTACCCCACCGCGATCAGCTTCT
>JANPIE010000012.1:0-9297 GCA_031424835.1 Chitinophagaceae bacterium | reverse complement strand
ACACCGCACTCGGCGTAACAGTAGGCACACCCGAAGACCCAAAAGCGCTGAACATTGTAAAGCTGCGGTACCATAAAGTGATCATCATGACAGATGCTGATGTGGATGGTTCGCATATAGCAACGCTGATCCTGACTTTTATTTTCCGTTATATGAAAGAACTGGTTGAGCAGGGTTATGTGTACATAGCACAGCCGCCACTCTATCTTGTAAAAAAAGGAAAAGAACAGGAATACGCCTATAACGAGGAGCAGCGCAAAAGCTGGGTTGAAAAATTAAGCGGTGGCAAAGAAGACAGTGTAACGATACAGCGATACAAGGGTTTGGGTGAGATGAATGCCGAACAATTATGGGAAACTACCATGGACCCTGCCCGCAGAACCCTCAAACAGGTAACGATAGAAAGCGCTGCAGAAGCCGACCGCATTTTCAGCATGTTGATGGGTGATGATGTGGCGCCGCGCCGCGAATTCATCGAAAGCCACGCGAAATACGCAAGGATAGACGCATAATACGGATGATGATCAAGCGCCAGGTCAGGGCAGATATTACCAGGTAGCGTTCCATGGACCGTGAACTATGGGTCTATGGTCTATAACCCAGCTACTCACTGACTTATCCACCTAATTTCCGTTTCCTGAAAAAAATGCTAACTTGTGTAGTATAACCCATTGCTCAATTAACTAATTATTTAAATTCTACAACATGGACACATCAAAAATGATCAAAGCATATTGCCTTAAGACAAAGGAAAAGAACGTTCCCATGCAGGATGCTGTCATCAGCAAAACGGCAAAAGGCGGCTATATGGCTGCAGGACACGACGGCAAAGGCAACAAGATGGCCGCCATTATGAGCGAAGCCAAAGCCTTACAGGCCATTGCAGATGGCGTGGCTACAAAAAACTTCTAACCATCAGGAAAAACAAAATTTGATCCAGTCCTTAGAGGCTGGATTTTTTTTGCCCGCCGATCGGTTATATTGAATGCTAAGCGTTGAATGGTAAATGAATTTGCTGCAAACTACCATTGCCAGAAACCCACCCCTCATTCAACACCTAACATTCAACACTCAACACATTTATAGCTTTGCCCCTTAGCGCCTTTGCGTGAAAAACAATTTCTCATGCAACACTTAACATTCAACATTCAAAACAATCAATAAGGAAATCCTTTCCCCATTTTCTTAGTAATGGTCTGGATCACATCGTTCACAGAAGTGTTCCAGTCGGTGGGACGATCATACTGTGCTGTCCACAATGTCCTGCCATCTTTCAGCAATGCGCAATCAGCGTAAACATCGGCTGTTTTATTGGTAATGGAACCCGTTACTGCCGCGGAGGTATTGGTTTCCCAAAACAAAAGGCTACGCAACGCACCCAGGCCTAAGGAAGCAAGGTCGCTCATCATGCGGTTACTGGATACGTTCATTTTTACAACCGCATCTACCTGCAGAAGTTTCGCGAGTTCATCTGGGTCTTTCCTGCTGATATCCTGCAGTGCGAGGTTGTTCTTTGCAAGCACCCCGTTGGTTTTGTCTGCACTCTGGAAACTCACCCCTGCTATCTTGTTTCTTCCACCGCTGTAACGCAGCAGGTTGGCCTGTAAAGCCTGCTGAAACATAAGACCCTGTTGTACCCGCATGCTATCCAGCATCACCGGGGTAACTTTTGCAGGCAGGTTACCGGTAAAACTCACCTGCACGGGCAGTATGGCGATGGTCTTTACCCTGGCAGTTTCAGCATCCCTTGTGGTGAACTGTTTACCTGAACTGCATGCGCTCATCAAACCCAAAATCATAACAATACTTACAAACAAATTTCTCTTCATATAGGTTCATTTAATTGTGCAATGCTAAAGCAAGGCCCATGCCGTAGCAATCACATAGAAATGTGGTATTGATAAAAGGCGGAAAAGGATTATGAAAGGAGAGGAGGGGGTTGGCAGGTTTTGGCAATATGGGTTTAATAATGAATAATGAATAGCTAATGTCGAAGAGATGCGCCCATTCGATTGGACTCTGTAGGTAAGTCTTCATTGTAGCGGCCTTCAGACCGTGGATAGAGAGAGGCAACTTTATTCCAGGATCCAGCCAGGTTTGTCACACAGCGGGCTAAAGCCCGAACTTGTATTTTGAGATTTCGCTGCCCACGGCCTGAAGGCCGCGGCAATTGGGTATGGATACCCGCACCGCTTAGTGAGCTTAGTGGACATAAACTGGACTCTGTCTATACTGCGACTCAGTAGGCCACGGTTGTCACAGTGAGATCTGTTTCTTTGTGATGAAGTCTTCATTGTAGCGGCCTTCAGACCGTGGATAGAGAGAGACAACTTTATTCCAGGATCCAGCCCGGTTTGTCACACAGCGGGCTAAAGCCCGAACTTGTATTTTGAGATTTCACTGCCCACGGCCTGAAGGCCGCGGCAATGGGAGTTACACAGGACCATTCCGAAGATTTCGCAGAGCAGGTATTTTCTTTCCTTCGTCATTCGCTATTCCCTGTTCATTATTCAATATTCCCTCCTTCTTCCACCACCTCTTTATGCATATGTGCCAAAAACCTCTGCATCGCTTCCATGCTTTTTACATCATCCACAATCAACAGGAACATGCGGCCGGTTTGTTTAAGGCGCGCTTTGTTGGTACCAATCTGCAGGAATTTCAATACACGACGGAACAGATCGGATTCGAAATAGGGTGAATCGGGGCGGTTAATAAAATAGCAGCGGAGTGTATCATCCTTCAATGTCATCTTCTCAAATCCGAGCTCCACCGCAAGCCAGCGGCAGCGAACAGTGGTAAAAAGATCTTCCACTTCCGGTGGAACTGGACCAAAACGGTCAAGCATCTCTTTATGAAAATCCTGTAGTTCCTCTTCTTTCCCGCAGTTATCCAAACGTGTATAGAGTGACAACCTTTCCGTGATACTCTCCACATAGCCATCAGGAATCAGTATCTCGAGGTCGGTATCGATGGTGCAATCGCTAACAAAATCATCCTGCTTGCTGATCTCTTCCTTGAACAGGTCCTTAAAGGAAGTTCGCTTAAGTTCACGAACGGCTTCTTCCAGAATCTTCTGGTACATTTCAAAACCAATTTCTGCCATAAAGCCCGTTTGTTCACCGCCCAGCAGGTTACCGGCGCCACGTATATCCAGGTCCCGCATGGCTATCTGGAAACCGCTGCCCAGATCACTGAATTGCTCAAGCGTTTGCAAGCGTTTCCGCGAATCTGTTGGCATGGTACTCATGGGCGGCGCAAGCAGGTAGCAGAACGCTTTTTTGTTACTGCGTCCTACCCTACCGCGCAACTGGTGCAGGTCACTCAATCCAAAATGGTGGGCATTGTTTACGATGATGGTATTTACAGTGGGAATATCAACCCCGCTTTCTACGATATTTGTACATACCAGCACATCATACTTCCTGTCGATAAAATCGAGAATCCTTTCTTCGAGCTCATGTCCTTCCATCTGTCCATGCGCATAGCCCACCGACAGATCCGGGCATAACCCCTGTATCATGGCACTCATTTCGCCAAGTCCCTGTACACGGTTATGAATAAAAAATACCTGGCCGCCCCGCTCTGTTTCATAATAGATCGCATCACGGATAAAGTCATCATTAAACAACCTCACTTCGGTTTGTATCGGTTGACGGTTGGGTGGAGGGGTATTGATGATACTCAGATCCCTTGCTCCCATTAAACTGAATTGCAGCGTGCGGGGTATTGGCGTGGCAGTGAGGGTAAGGCAGTCAACATTCGTTTTAAGTGTCTTTAATTTTTCTTTATGTCCCACGCCGAATTTCTGTTCCTCATCTATGATCATTACACCCAGATCCTTGAATTTTACATCCTTTCCCAGCAAACCATGCGTGCCGATCACAATGTCAACCTTGCCCTCTTCCAGTTTTTTCAGCACTTCTTTTTTTTCTTTGGAAGAACGAAAGCGGTTCACATAATCAACCGTTACCGGAAAATCTTTCAGGCGATCGCTGAACGTTTTATAGTGCTGGAAAGCAAGGATGGTAGTAGGCACCAGTATCACTGCCTGTTTGCCGTCCACCACCGATTTGAATGCGGCCCTTACCGCTATCTCCGTTTTTCCAAAACCCACATCGCCACATACCAAACGGTCCATCGGTGATTCGCTCTCCATATCTTTTTTTACATCCGCCGTCGCTTTACTCTGGTCCGGTGTATCCTCGTAAATAAAGGAAGCTTCCAGTTCGGTTTGCATATACGTATCAGGCGAATGCGCAAAGCCGTGCTGGGCTTTTCGCTGTGCATAGAGTTTGATCAGGTCAAATGCAATTTCCTTTACTTTGGTCTTGGTTTTTTCTTTGAGCCGGTTCCATACATCAGACCCGAGTTTATTGATCCGGGGTACAGTGCCTTCCTTGCCGGTATACTTGGAAATTTTGTGCAGTGAGTTGATGTTCACATACAGTATATCGCTGTCTTTGTATATGATCCTGACCGCTTCCTGTACCCTTCCGTTGGCTTCAATTTTCTGCAGGCCACTGTAGGTACCCACACCGTGATCGATATGGGTTACATAATCGCCCGGCTGCAGATCCCGTAGTGTTTTTAAAGTAAGTGCCTTGTTTTTATTGTAAGCCTGTTTTACTTTGTATTTATGGTAGCGTTGAAATATCTGGTGATCGGTATAACAAACAAGCTTTAATTCCTCATCAATAAATCCCTCGTGTATGCCGGTGGCGATGGGTACAAATTGTATCTCTGTCTGGAGATCCGCAAAAATACTGTTGAGTCTTTCCAGTTGCCGGGCCTGTTCCGCAAAAATAAAAATGGCATCACCGGCACCTTCATGTGCCTTCAGGTCTTTTATCAAAAGGTCAAACTGCCGGTTAAAGGCGGGTTGCGGACGGGTTTTGAAAGCGATTTCTTCTGTGGCAAAATGGGGCTTATACCCAAACTCCACTATATGGCGCGCCTGGCATTGCTGCTCCAGCACCGCGGCTTTTACAAAGTCTTCAGGCCTGATCTCTTTCAGTATTTTGGTAGCGTCTTCTTCGTCATGCGCCTGTACCCCAAAGCCACCGCCTGCGAGGTTCATAAATCCGTCCAGGTCCTCTTCCTGCGCATGTATTTTTTCTTTGATTACATCCCAGTCCTTCAGCCAGACAATGGTATTCTCCGGCAGGAATTCCATCAGGGAAACTTTCTCACCCGTGTCAAACTGCGTAGCTACATTGGGAATGATGTTAACCTGTAATAATTTTCTCTCGCTCAACTGCGATTCCGGATCGAATATGCGGATGCTGTCTACTTCATTGCCAAACAATTCCACGCGGTACGGTTTTTCATTGCCATAGGAATAAATATCCAGTATGCCGCCGCGCAAAGCAAACTGGCCGGGCTCGTATACAAAATCCGTTCGTTCAAATCCATACATTACGAACAGCTCCATCAAACTGTCTACGCTGATGGTGTCATTGCTTTTGATACTGATGATATTGCTGCTGAGTGTATCGGGCAATACTACTTTTTCGAAAAGCGCTTCCGGATAGGTAACAATGATTTTGCGGTTGCCCCCATGCGCAAGTTTCGTGAGCGCCTCGGTACGCAGCATCACATGCGAGCTGTTCAGCATGCTGAAATTTTTCCTGTTCTTGAACGAAGAAGGAAAATAAAATAGATCAAGCGCCTGTGTTAAATTCTCAAGGGTGTTGTGAAAATAGGCAGCGTCTTCTGCGTCGTTCAGTACCACAAGGTGATTAAGGCGGGCACAGTTGGTGTGACTGAAAATAGCGCTCACAACAAACTCTGAACTGCTGCCCTGTAAATTTTTGAGAAAGATGCGCTGGGTTTGGGCAAAAGAAAGCCTGTCCGCCAGTTGAAAAACATGGGGTGATGCAAGGTACTTCTCCAGTAACACATTCAAATTCATAACTGCCGTGGCAAAGATAGCGGTTAGCTATTAGCTTTTAGCGGTTAGCTTACAGCGATTAGCAGGCTCCAGATGCAGACACCACGCCAACAGCTAACAGCTAATAGCTAACTGCTAATGTCTAATAGCTTGCCTTCGATGAAATGGTAAGATTGGCGGTAGTCAGCTTATCTTCTTCAACGGTGAAAAAAGCGATGCGGTTTATGGTATCAAACAGGTTGGCATAATAGGTTTTACCTCTTTGAATAAATACGGAATAGGAGCCCACGGGCAGGGCAACGCTGAACCTGCCGGTACTGTCTGTTTCGGCTGAAGCAACCAGTTTTGTGTGAATTGCCGTATATACCGGGGAGGTTCCGATTCTGGTTACCTGGTTCAGATCGGTGGGTTCGTATATCAAAACATTTGTTAAAACAGGTTTGGGTAATTGTGGCTCGGCGCCCTTCATAGGCATCTGGTTACCGGTAACCTCGGTAACAAATCCGGTTATGCCCTGTTTAATTACCGATATACGGGCCTTTTTCGCCGATGAGCAGGCCCAAATGGCAACAGTTAACGTTAAAAGAAAAAAAAGAATATATTTCATACCTCATTTTGAACGTTGAAAGTATCTAATTTAGTGAATATTCTGCCCGGAATTTTGCCTAAGGGTTGGTGGAAGGAAAACACAAGACTATGATGAAAAGAAATATACTGACTGTTTTATGTATTTGCTTTGGATTGCCGGGAATGCTCCATGCGCAGGTATCTACCAATACCCGCTTATTCAAACAGGGCGCCGTTGATTTCAAAATAAGCTATGATGCCAATTATACCCGTGCCATGGCATTGGCCAGGCGCAACGGATGGGCCCTTAGTTTCAAAGGCAAAGAGGGAAGAACAGCGGTATTGGTTGGCGTAGATGCGTTTGACCGGCCCAAATACTATATCACCAACAACAATACCATAGCGGCAGCTACCACGCGGGCTAACCAGTTATGGCCCGGTGGAAGCACTGGCCTGAACCTTTCCGGTAGTTCTGCGAACATTAAAAACAAGATTGCTATCTGGGATGGGGGTTCTGTCCTGGGTACGCATGTGGAATTAACGGGCAAAATCACACAGAAGGATAACCCTTCCTCTTCAAGTGATCACAGCACGCACGTGGGCGGTACCATGGTGGCCAAGGGTGTAAATCCCAGTGCCAAAGGCATGGCCTATGGCGCACAGGGAATGCTGGCGTATGATTTTACGAGCGACCTGGTGGAAATGTTTACAGAGGCCCCGGGCCTGCTGGTATCCAACCACTCCTATTCCATTATCTCCGGCTGGAGTTTCAACAGTACACAGAACCGCTGGGAATTTTATGGCGAACCGGGTGAAAACGAAGATTATAAATTCGGTTACTACAGCAACGACGCACAGGTGCTGGATTCCATCGCCTATAATGCACCCTTTTACCTGATCGTAAAATCATCGGGCAACAACCGTGATGAGAATGGGCCGGCGGTTGGCCAGCCCTATTTCCGTCGTAACTCGAGTAACCAGATGATAGCTGCGGGCAACAGGCCCTCAGGTATCAGCAGCAATGATGGCTATGATATCATTTCATGGGATTGCGGTGCCAAGAATATACTTACTGTAGGTGCGGTAGGCGGCATAGGCGCAGGTTACGGAAGAAAAGAAGATGTGGTGATGAGTGAATTCACCAGTTGGGGCCCCACGGATGACGGCCGGATCAAACCAGACGTTGTTGCCGATGGTGTCAATGTATTCTCACCCATTGCCAGCTCTACAACCAGCTATGCCAGTTTCAGTGGCACTTCCATGGCAGCACCCAATGCATCGGGTTCTCTTTTCCTGCTGCAGGAATATTATTCAAGCCTGAAAGGCGCCACTTCGTTTCTACGCTCAGCTACCTTAAAAGGGTTGGCCATACATACAGCCAATGAAGCCGGACCCACAGCGGGCCCCGATTACCAGTTTGGCTGGGGATTATTAAATGTTGAAAAAGGCGCGGCGGTGATTACGGCCGCAGTACCCTCAAACAATGCGAGCACGAGCGCGCATTTATTGTATGAAAACACGTTGACCCAGGGACAAACTTTTACCACAACGGTAGTTGCCAGTGGTAAGGGTCCGTTGCTGGCAACGATCGCCTGGACCGACGTAAAGGGAACACCCGTTGATAATTCAAACAAGCTCAATAACCGCACAAAAATGCTGGTGAATGACCTGGATATACGCATTACCCGCGGAAGCGGCGCCGGTCTTCGTACGTACCGGCCCTGGACATTAGACGTGAACAATCCTGCCAATGCGGCTGTTCCCGGCGACAATGTCCTGGATAATGTAGAGAGAATTGATGTGGACAGTACGGTACCCGGAGTAAGCTATACAATTACAGTAACCCACAAAGGAACACTCGCAAGGGGTTCACAGGCATATTCTTTATTGGTAAGCGGTGTAGGTGGTACCGCGTATTGTGCTTCGAAGCCTACCAGTAACACCGGCAGCCGCATTGACAGTGTAAGCTTCAGGAACATTCGTTTTTCCAACCCTGCAGGCAATACCGATTATACAGACAATACCAACCTGATCGCTGATATAGAGCCATCACAGACCATACCCATTACGGTGAAAGTGGGAAGTTCCGATGGTACCAATGCCGGCAAAATGGTAAAAGTGTTTATCGACTTTAACAACAATGGTGTGTTTGATGCATCTGAACAGGTGGCTGCTTCCTCCGCACCCCTTTCAAACAATGCATTGTTCACCGCAAATATCGTTACGCCCAATACGCTTACGATAGGAAATATTTACCTTATGCGGATAGTGGTGCACGAAACCAGCTCGGCCGCTGATGTTACAGCATGCAGCAGCGGGGCTTATGCGAAGGGTGAAACGCAGGATTACAGGGTGAGGGCGATCAGTCCAACAAATGATATGTCTGTAAGCGCCATCATTGCACCGCAGAGTGGCGATTGTGGTAGTAACGCTCAGTACGTAACAGTAGCCCTCAGGAATAGCGGAACGGTTGACCAGACAAACATTCCTGTATCGCTGGTAGTGGCAAATTCATCGGGAACTGTAGTGGCCAATATTACGTCTACTTACCCCGGAACCATTTCTGCATTAACCACGGTTAATTACACATTCCAGACACCCGTGGTGCTGGCCAGCGGAGCTACTTATTCAATGACGACCACTATTTCCCTGGCTACTGATCAATTCAGTTCCAATAACCAGTTAGCAACAACCATTGTCACTGCTCCCAAGCCTGCGCCGGTGTCTGCCATAGGTGGCATCTGTACTACTTCTGCCGTATTAAAGGTGAACAACCCTGATGCTTCAAATTATTTCTGGTATACAACACCTACCGCCACTGCGCCGTTTGCAACGGG
>JANPIE010000011.1:0-5085 GCA_031424835.1 Chitinophagaceae bacterium | reverse complement strand
ACATTTACACACCTCCCCTGCTGCACCCAAAACTTTGTTTGCCACGCATTACCATGAGCTCAATGAACTGGAAGAAAAATTAGCGAGGGTGCAGAACTTTCATGTAACCAACAAAGAAGTGGCCAACAAAATAATTTTCCTGCGCAAACTGGCACGGGGCGGAAGTACGCATAGTTTTGGTATTCACGTGGCAAAAATGGCCGGCATGCCGCCCTCGCTGATTCAGCGAGCCAATGATATCCTGAAACAACTGGAGGAAAAACATGTGGATGATGATGACCATAGCACTACTGGTACCAGGGACGATCTCGCAAAGAATATAAAAAAACTGAACACACCGCAAATGCAGCTTTCCATTTTTGATGCCCACTCACAAACATTTGACGATATCCGCAAGATGCTTACCGATATGGATATCAATCGGCTTACACCCGTAGAGGCGTTGATGAAACTCAACGAGATAAAAGGACTACTGAAGTAACTCATCAGCCCCTGCCATAAAAAGTGCTACCATGAAACAACATATCGCTCAATTCGCTCTGGTGGTAAGGGACTATGATGAAGCCATAGCATTCTATACGCAGAAGCTCCGCTTTCAATTGCTGGAAGATACAGTGCTGGATGCGCAGAAGCGTTGGGTGCGCATCGCACCACCAGGATCAGGAGGCTGCTGCATATTACTGGCAAGGGCAGCCAATGAGGAGCAGGCAAGCCGCATTGGTAACCAGACCGGAGGACGGGTATTCCTTTTTCTATACACAGACAATTTTTGGCGGGATCATGCAGAAATGATCCGGCAGGGGATCGAATTTACTGCAGAGCCCCAAAAACAGCCTTACGGAACCGTAGCTGTTTTTAAGGACCTCTATGGCAACTTATGGGACCTGATAGAACCCGAAAATACAGGCTGATACGGGCCGAAATGTGCAATTATTTCCCCACTGGGTATTTTGGCCCGCACATAAGCGATATTGGTACAATTATTTTCCCTTTTGGCGTATACCTTAATTAAAAAACGTCAACCATGAACAATTCAATTGTAACCATCTCAAAACAAGTCATTAACCGCATCGTTTTCTTTTTTACTGCTTTGATCGTATCTGTTGCGGGTTTTGCACAGGAAACCAAAGCGGTTGATGTAAACATCAATGCGAAAAGTGACAGTAACTTTTTTGCCAATCCTATTGTTTGGGTAGTAGGTGGTGCTATATTCATCCTGCTGCTTGTAGCGCTCCTGAGAAGCGGCAACAGGAACAACGCATAAACGCACGCGGAAGTAACCATAGCCGCAGATCCGCAGGTTTCTTACAACGGTAACCTGCGCGTCTGCGGCTTTTTTATGTTCAGAGGTAACTGAGCCACCAGTGCGTATGCGTTGCCTTATAACGGCTGTACCATTTACATAGCGGGTACAAAGAAACCACTACCGCTATCCAGATTATATAGGTTACACCCAATGAAAATCCAAAATCATTCGGCCTGAATAACATAAACCCGGAAGCTGCCTGCGCCATGGTATAACCGCTGGCGAAGAACACGATCATGCATAGTACATGAATGATAAAGAAGTGTAACAGGTAGTAAAACATGGGCACACGTCCATAGATCACCACGATATTTGTCCAGCCCGCTTTGATCTTTTCCAGCCAGGCAAGCACCAATAACCCCGGCCCTATCGTCATACTTATATACAATAATGATGGTGGATACTTGGTAACGTTAAAAAAAGACATGACCGTGGCAGCTGTATTTTTCTGTTCCGACCATGGAAACAGATCGCCGTACACATTCGCCCACCTAAGCAGTATAAATACAGCAATAGCAGCGATTCCCATAAATACCAGCAACTTCCTTCTTTTTACAGCGTCATACCCTTTCACATACAAGGAACCCAGGCAATACCCCAGCAACATGATACCCGGCCACGGAATGATCGGATACAAGATGCCAAACACCCTACCTTCTGCATATTGTGCAAAATAGGGCTGGTGCAAAAATGCCCAACCGAGCGATCGGTCCTGGCTATTGGGTGCATCATTGAACCGGTCGAGGAAATTATGCCCGCACACCATTACCAGGCCGATGGCAAATAGAAACGGCAGCGGCAGGTAGATCAATGCTGCAAGCAGTACCATAGAAACACCCGTCACCCATATTACCTGAAGCCCAACAAAATGATAAAGCGGATCGAATCCGAATAAAAAATTAAAGATCGTGAGTTCCAAAACGATCAACCAAAAGCCTCTTTTCAGCAGGAAGATGGACAATTCTTTTTTGGTTCGCTTTGTACCGTTAAGAAAAGCAGAAGTACCTGCCAGGAACACAAAGATCGGCGCGCAAAAATGGGTGATCCACCTGGTAAAGAATAAAATGGGCGTAGTGGTGGCCGGATCGGTAGGGTCAGATACCATGGCTCCCACATGGAAAAAATCCCGCACATGGTCCAGGGCCATGATGATCATGATGATCCCTCTTAACTGGTCGATAGAATCGATCCGTTTTTTACCGGTGATAAGTGTATTCATGCAGTTAGTTTGCAGTAAAATACTCTTTATAAGGGGTATGACAAAACGCACCCCGCCGGCACTGCGTGCGCCGACCCTTTCTACCTGTAGAGAGGGGTGACAAGCGCAGCGAAGTCGGGTGAGTAAAATGCCTCGCAGCAAAAATTATTTTTTTAGGTAATCCCTGACCTTATTATCGAGCTCTTCACTCAATGCCACAACCGGCAACCGCACACTGTTATGAATAAGCCCCTGCGCAGCCATAAAAGCTTTTACACCGGCCGGATTATTCTCCGCGAACATCAGCTCATACGCGTCTATCAAATGGTCATTGATCTTTTTGGCAGCGGGAAAATCGTATTGTAAACAATACCGTACCATATCAGAAAATTCTTTCGGGAACGCATTTGCCGCTACGCTGATTACGCCTGCCATACCACAGGCAAGTTGCGGAAGTGCGAGTGCATCATCACCGCTTACCAGCAGAAAATCTTCGGGCAGGTCACGCAGCAACTGCATGCATTGAGCCATATCGCCGCTGGCCTCTTTCATACCTGCAATATTGGGAACTTCGTTGGCGAGTTTTAAAGTTGTTGCCGCAGACATATTACGCCCGGTACGACCGGGGACATTGTAAAGAATGATCGGTTTAGGCGAGGCTTCTGCCAGCGCTTTATAATGCTGAAAAATTCCTTCCTGAGAAGGTTTGTTGTAATTAGGAGAGGCGCTTAAAACCGCAATGGCTTTTTCCAGCGGAAAATTTTTTAATTCCTTCACCAACTCAGCAGTATTGTTTCCACCCACACCTATTACCACGGGTACACGATCCGCTACTTTTTCAAATGTATAGTTGACGATATCCAGCTTCTCCTGTTTATTCAGCGTAGGTGTTTCACCCGTGGTGCCCAGGCTCACCAGATATTCAACACCCCCATTGATCATAGAATCGATTACCCTACCCAATGCGTCAAAATCCACCTCCAGTGCCGGCGTGAACGGCGTGACCAATGCCACCCCTGTACCCTGCAGTTGCTTACGTAAAGACATTCTTTTGCTGATTTACTTATTTTAAAACGCCGATTAGTTGAGAGTTATGAATTATGAATTGGAAGCATTTTATCATTATAACCCATCACTCCTAATTAAACTCCCACTCATAACTCAAAATTCATATCTCTAAACTTTCCCCTTCTCTTCCCAAAATCCCATCTTGCCATATTTTTCAATCCTGTCCTTCACGCGCTGTTTGGGGTCTTTGTCTTTGAATTCTGCAATGGCTTTGATGATATGGCCCTTGAGTGTTTCGGCGGCTTCGGCATAATCCCAGTGGGCGCCGCCAAGGGGTTCCTGTACAATTTCGTCTACCAGGCCAAATCCTTTCATATCGGTGGCGGTAAGTTTCAGTTGCTCGGCGGCCGTCTCTTTTTTATCCCAGCTACGCCAAAGGATGGAACTGCAGCTTTCGGGTGAGATTACTGTGTACCAGGTATTCTCCATCATCAATACCTTATCCCCCACACCAATACCCAGCGCCCCACCGCTGGCGCCTTCCCCGATGATCACGATGATCACGGGTACCTGCAGCCGGATCATCTCGTATATATTACGCGCAATAGCCTCTCCCTGCCCTCTTTCCTCAGCTTCCAGGCCGGGGTAGGCACCCGGGGTATCTATCAGGCAAACAATGGGCTTATCGAACTTTTCAGCCAGTTTCATCAGCCGCAGGGCCTTACGGTAGCCTTCGGGATTGGCCATACCAAAATTGCGTAACTGGCGGGCCTTGGTGTTGATTCCCTTCTGCTGCCCTATCACCATTACGGTTTGCCCATCTAACTGGGCAAAACCACCCACCATGGCTTTATCATCCTTAAAACTCCTGTCACCATGCAGTTCCACAAAATTGGTGCACATATTGGTGATATACTTAAGGGTGTAGGGTCTGTCGGGGTGCCGGCTCAACTGCACTCTTTGCCAGGGGGTAAGATGTGCGGTTATTTCCTTTCTTTTATCAAGGATGGAGGCTTCAAGCTGCTGAATGGTAGACGTATAATCGATCTTGGGATTCTTTTCCGCGAGTTTCCTGGTATCGTCGATCTGCTCATAAACCTCTTTTATAGGCTTCTCGAAATCAAGGAATTGTCTGTTCGGGTACTGGGGCATCGCATAGCGTTAAGACGGTAAAATTAGGGCTTGCATTTTTTTAAATAAAGATTTGTTTAAAAAACCCCTTTCCCCTTATCTTTGCCGTCCCGAAAAAACCCCTTTGGGGCAATTGGTAATTAATAATTGATAATTAATAATTACGGGTGTTTTGGGAATAATTATTAATTTTTAATTACTAATTATTAATCATCCTGGATCGGTACTTCAGTTGGTTAGAATGCCGCCCTGTCACGGTCCCGATGAATCGGGACGGGTTCGAGTCTCAAGAAGGCTTATTTTCCTAAAGAGGAAAAGATTTTAGAAGCCTAAAAAAATATTTTATCAACGTTTGATAATCAGTTTGGATCGGTAGTTCAGTTGGTTAGAATGCCGCCCTGTCACGGCGGAGGTCGCGGGTTCGAGTCCCGTCCGGTCCGCA
>JANPIE010000010.1:0-19665 GCA_031424835.1 Chitinophagaceae bacterium | reverse complement strand
GGGCCTCAGTGGCCAGGCCAGTATGTGGGTAGTGATGGCCTGTAACATGTTTATGGTAGTTCAAAGTTTGCGTTTGTATAAAGAGATGGATGTGAAAGCAGCAAGAAGGGTGATGTTCAGCAGCTATATTTATTTGCCGATCGTGCTGCTTGCGTTGCTGGCGGATAAGTTGAGGTGAGGTTCGTGAGGCGTGAATCGTGAATCGTGAGACGTCAATGGTGAGAGGTGAAAGGTGAAAAGTGAAGGGGGAAGAGAAATTACACAATGAGTGTGTTTTGCCCTTTGACTTTTGTCTTTTCACGTGTCACGTCTCACGATGGAAGCCTCACGAAAAGCAGAGCGGGCCGCAGAGAGATCGCTGAAATAATAAAACAATTACTAATTATTAATTGCTAATTACTAATTAATCATGATGACTGCTGTGCAGACAAATGAGCCGAAAAGAATTCACCCGCATAAGTTTACCCTCTGGGTGGCCATCGGGAGTATTGTGATGATGTTTGCGGCTTTAACCAGTGCTTATATCGTAAAGAAGAACCAGGCCAACTGGCTGGAATTTGACCTGCCCGTGGTGTTCTGGTATTCCACAGCCATCATTTTGCTGAGCAGCGTAACCATCCACCTGTCGGTAAAAGCTTTCCAGGCACGCGAAATGAGCCGTTACCGGAGATTGATCACGATAACCGCTGCATTGGGTGTGGCTTTCATATTGATGCAATGGCTGGGTTTCCGCGACCTGGAAGCAAGAAACATAGCCTTAACGGGGCCAAAGAGCAATTCTGCGGCTTCATTCCTTTTTGTCATCACCGGGTTGCATATGGTGCATGTACTGGGCGGTGTGATAGCGTTGCTGGTGATCTTTATCAGGGCCTACTCGGTAAAACTGAAAAATTACAGTGTTTTGCCAATAGAACTGGCGGCCACTTACTGGCATTTTGTAGATGTATTGTGGATATACCTGTTCATCTTTTATAACTGGATAGGCTAGGGTAAGAAAAAGTTGCTTTTTATGCAGCTAATTTGAGCAGTAGCCAATATTTTTGTAACGAAATTTTAGAACTGAATCATGGCAAGTACAACAGTTACCCCAACCAAACTGTGGAGCGGCGGAAAAAGCCCTTTCAATGTTGAATACGGCAAATTGATGATGTGGTACTTTTTGATGAGTGATGCTTTCACATTTGGCGCATTCCTGATCTCTTATGGCACCATCCGCTTTTCTACCAATGGATGGCCCGACCCTAACCTGGTGTTCAAAAGTTTCCCTTTTGCACCCCATGGGGTAAATGCACCGCTGGTGTTTGTAAGTATCATGACCTTTATCCTGATCATCAGTTCCGTAACCATGGTACTCGCGGTACATGCGGGCCACAATATGGATAAGAAGAAAGTGGTAAAGAACCTTATCTGGACAATTATCGGCGGATTGGCGTTCCTGGGTTGCCAGGCATGGGAGTGGACACACCTTTACCATGAAGGAGCCTGGTGGGGTAGCAATCCTTTTCCCAATGCTGACGGAACCGCTTCGTCTACCAATTTTACCAATTATTTTTTCACCATTACAGGCTTCCACGGATTCCATGTATTCTCGGGTGTGATCATCAATATCATTATGCTGATCATGACACTGATGGATAAATTTGAACAACGCGGTCATTACCTGATGATAGAGAAAGCAGGATTATACTGGCACTTTGTAGACCTGGTATGGGTATTTGTATTTACCTGTTTTTACCTGATCTAAGCATTCAATTCAACCAATCAAGAAGTAATTATGGAACATACACATACAACTACACACGATGAACATGCTGGCGGCGGCGTAAAGGAGATAGTGAAAGTGACCATTATCCTATCGGTATTAACCGTGGTGGAACTGGTGCTGGGTTTCTGGATGATGGGGATGCCGCTTGAGAGCACCATGCGCATGGCGGTAAAAGGAGCGATCATTATTTTGATGATGGCCAAAGCATTTTATATCGTGGGCTATTTCATGCACCTGAAACATGAGATCCGTAACCTGATCATGACCATCGTAGTGCCGCTGGCATTGTTTGTATGGTTTATTATTGCGTTCTTATACGATGGTAACTCTTTCCGTAACCTGCGCAATACCTATGATCCTTATTTTAAGGAACAAAGCACTATTAAAGCTGAGAAAAAGGAGGAGACAAAACATGGTGACGCTACACATGAAGCACCAAAGCATGATGAAGCCAAACCTGCAGATCCAAAAGCTCATTAAGCACAGGCCCTTAACAGCTCAAACCTATTATAAAAACCATCGCCTGTATGCCGATGGTTTTTTTATACCTACTGTTGTATGAATAAAAAAGCGCTACTGGGACTGGCCCTTGCACTACTCTTACCCGTTACCTGTTACCTGGTTTTGAAATATGCCGGTGAACGTGCGGTGGATATGCCACGTCATTTGCTGATGGACTCCGTAATCACACGGGTAGACAACGGTAAGATGGTAAACGACACCATCTGGCACACCACCAAAAATATCAGGCTGGTTAACCAACTGGGAGACACCGTTAACCTCTATGATAAACCCGGAAAAATTATTGTAGCCGATTTTTTCTTTACGCGTTGCGCGGGTATCTGCCCCAGGCTCACGCGCAACATGTCTTTGTTGCAACAGTCATTCCTTCGGGGCGGCGACCTTCGCAAAAAAATCGACTCATCCATTGTACAGTTCGTTTCTTTCTCCATCGATCCGGATAACGATAGTGTGCCCGTACTGAAAGCTTATGCGGATAAGTTTGGTGTGAACCATGATAACTGGTGGATGCTGACAGGCGAGCGGGATTCGATCTATAAATTTGTTTTTGAAGAACTCAAGGTTGATAAATACAGCGATGAGCCCGTTAGTCCGGATTTTGTGCATACCAACCGTTTTGTGCTCATTGATAAAGAATACAAAGTACGCGGATACTACAATGGTCTTGATTCAACATCCATGCTGCAGCTTGCGAGGGATATTGGCTTGCTGATGCTGGAGAAAGATAAGAACAGGCCCAGCTCGGTATTCCGCCAGATCGCAAACCTAAGCTGGCTATGGCTGATCATTGTTTGCGCGGTGGTGTTTTTCGTTTTGTATATGCGTGCGCGTAGAAAAATAAACGGCTAGAAAATCCGTGAAAATCTGTGTAATCTGTGGCGAAAAATATTGCCACAGATTACACAGATTCTCACAGATGATTAATAATTAATAAACTGCTTTAAAATGTTACCTGCCTCACTTTCTAAGAATGATAAACAAGCCTACTGGCTGATTGGTATTTTTTCTGTTGTTGTGTTTTCCGTTGTTGTATTCCTCAGCCGGTATAAACTGGAGATGGACCTCGGTTTTAATGTGCACATCTTTGCCATGCTTAACGCGTTTTTAAATGCTGCTACGGCGGTGCTTTTGCTGGCTGCACTATGGGCCGTGAAGAACAGGAACTACCTGTTGCATAAAAAGCTGATGATGACGGCTCTTATCCTGTCGGTAGTTTTCCTGCTTTCCTATATTGCCCACCACCTGCTGGCCGGAGAGGCTAAGTTTGGCGACAGTGATCACAACGGAATTGTGTCGCAGGAGGAGTTACAGGTTGTAGGGAGCATAAGAACCGTCTATTTTTTCATTCTGGCCACGCATATCATCCTGGCGGCTATTATACTTCCTTTTATCCTGTTCACTGCCTACCGCGCACTGACTGCGGAATTTGACAAACATAAAAAATTAGCACGCATTACCTGGCCGCTCTGGCTCTATGTTGCCGTTACCGGACCGGTAGTGTACTGGATGATCAGCCCGTATTATAGATAGATTTTGGATTTTGGATGGCAGATTTTGAGATTCTTTTATGAAATTTAACTGAGCATCTTTACTCTTTTAACAATCCCAAAATCTGCCATCTCAAATCTAAAATCTTCCTACTCCAGTTCCAAAGCCGGATCCCAGAATATTTTATCGAAGTCAAGGATTGTGTCGTCCTGCACCCGTATTTTTTCTTTTTTCAGCATCTCTTCCATACGTGTGGGCGTTGCAAAATGCATTTTGCCGGAGAGTATGCCATTGCGGTTGACTACGCGGTGTGCGGGTACAATAGGTTTTATACGGTGCGCGCCATTCATGGCCCAGCCTACCATTCGGGCGCTGAGTTTGGTACCCAGAAAAGCTGCAATAGCACCGTAGGTGGTTACACGTCCGCGTGGTATCTGCCTGACTATCATATACACCTGTTCAAAAAATGAAATATCCTTACGACCGCTTGGCAGCAGTTGTTTAATGGTTTCTTTATTAACAGGTTTCTTAGCGGGCAATACATTAATCTTAATACTGCAATTTACGGATAGATTCATTTTGCGGGCAGCGATTGCAACCTTGACTGCCGGTAAGTTTCCATAGGCCTTATTACAAACCGGTTGATCAGTAACGATACCAGTATGCTAAGCACTACGGTCAATAGCGTTTTGGGAAGGGCGGCCAGGAAATGAAAACGGTTGTTAAGGGTTCCCATGATATTCAGCACCAGCATATGCACCAGGTACACGGGGTAAGACAATTCTCCCAGAAGCATGTCGTAGCGGAATACTTTTGATGCATTGATCAGCAGGGGAAGTAACAGGAAAATCAAACCGTAATAGCCATATCTTTTGTAAGGAACCCCGGGAAGGTACGCATACAACAAAGTGGCAAGTATCATTACAACAATGCCAAAACCTACCATACTATCCGTGAAGAATTTTTTCTCGTTGAAAAATCGATATAACCTGTATGACAGGTTACCTAACAGAAAAAGAACCAACTGCGATGGAAAAAACCGGAATATCCATGGGTCGTAGCCCAGGTGTAAACCTTCTGTCAGAAACACCCTGAGCAGCAGCACCAGCAGCATTAGGAAAAGAATGACCGGCAGTTTTTTTCTTAGCAGGAAAGGTGCCACAATATAAAAAAGCAATTCAATGCCCAGCGACCAACCCTGCGGAATGAATTGGAAATTAAAAAGAAAAGGGTAGGTCTTCATGAAGTTGGTTGTAAAAAACAATTCACCAGTAGCCTTATCGAGTCCCAAAAAAGAAAGCAGGTCCTGCCCGAGAATGGCAATATTGGTGAAACCCAGAAACAAAATGCCGGGCAGTTGCATTTTGAAATGAACGATATGGTAAAATACAAGCATTGGGTGCCCTGTGAGCAGCCAAAACAGGAGTAGCACCATTATTGTGAGGAGTAGAACCGTCCAGTAAGCCGGGAATAATTTCAGCAAGCGGTTACCGAGGAAAAGTGTGTACCGATCATTTACACCGGTATACTTTTTATCCAGTACCAATGACATATAAAACCCTGAGATAATAAAGAAACTTTCCACAGCCACACCTCCCCCCACCAATTGAAAACCACTCGCATTGGTATGGAAAAGAACAACCGAAACTGCCAGCAATAACCTGAGTAGGCCCATGATCAGGGTGTGTTGTTAGTGAGGGATTCACGAATTTTTTTTTGTTCAAGCAAGCTGCTTCTTTCGGGTTCAGGTACTGCGTCATAGGCATAGGGGCAGTGCAGGCAGCCAAATCCACAGCAATACCCTTTGTCGAGATGGTATTTTTCAGTTAATACCATGTACCCGTAATCGTTGTAATAAAAATCAGAACCCTCAATCAATGGCTTGCTCACCTGCTATTGGTTTTAATAATGCATCTTTTTCAACGGGCAGTTCCCTGTTCAACTGGAACTGCAGGTAATGTACGCGGTTACTCTGAGCAATGTCGAGGCTTTCATAATGTGTTTTGATCAGTAATTCGGGTTTGATAAGATCCCGGGCATACACCTGGTCCGTTTGGTCAATCACGGCTAACCCAAACAGGTCCACCACAGCCAGCGTAAATTCATACAGGTCGGGGCTATCCGTTTTTAAATGTACGGTGCCGCCTGGTTTTAATACTTGTTGGTACAGCCTGAGAAATCTTGGGTGTGTGAGTCTTTTTTTAGCGCGTGAGCCCCGCAGTTGCGGATCGGGAAAGGTGATCCATATTTCGGATACCTCACCCGGTGCAAAATAATCGGTGATCTTATCAATATGTGAGCGGATAAATGCCACATTGGAGAGGCCCTCATCCAATGCTGTTTTGGCACCACGCCAGATACGGTTACCCTTTATATCCATACCAATAAAATTGCGGGCCGGGAACAATCGTCCCATGCCCACAGCATATTCTCCTTTACCACAGGCCAGTTCCAGGGTAAGTTCCGCATCGTTCTGAAAAAATCCGCCCCAGCGACCTTTCATCCCCTGCGGGTATTCAAGCACGTTGGGAAATTGCCGGATGGCTTCAAAACGTATGAGTTTTTTTTGTCCCATAAGCTGCAAAAATACTGTAGTTGCACTATATCTGCAGCCTTGCTGTTCGGGGGCATATGCAGCTTGTAAAAGCGGGTAAATTGTGATGTATGCCCATAGCAAGAAAGGTAAGACTACTGTAGATTACTCTCCCGCATTCCTGCCACCAATTACCCGCAAAACAATTTGTTTGGGGTCGCGGGAAAGTAAGTGCGATGCTTCAATTTCCAGTTCCTTGCAGCCGTCCAATGTTTGGGAAATGGCATGGTCCTCCTGTTTATCCCATAACTCTGTCACCCAAATCGTGTCCGCGTCAGCGGCTTCCTGGTTAATGATGTATATGCGGCAACCTTCGGCTTCTGCTACAATATCATAGGTTTTTTTCAATACTTCTATCAATGCTTCCCCCTGTCCGCGTTTGGCGGTATATTGGGTGTATAAGGCATGTTGCGGCATATTTCCTTTTAGAAATATTCTTACAACAATCATTCCACCCATATCTCATCACAGGCGATCATCGGCTTTTTATATTTGTGATGCCGCCAGGCAGGCAGCCGGGGCCAGTTATCCGCCTTTACCCTAATAAACCGGATATCGTCCCTTATTTCAAAGCGAAAAGGCAGAAAGTTTACGGTAAAGTCCTCATCCATCATCTTATTTATTAGCACGGGCAATTGCCGGTATTGCCGGCCATCGGCAGACACTTCTACGCTAACGCTTGCGGGGCGAAATATCCAGTGACGTGCATCCTCTAAAAAATTGAGCGAAACGCTGCTTACTTTTTTAGCAGTGCCCATATCCACCACTGCTTCAAGCGGCACCGCATAAAAGCAGAGCCAGTTGTAACTAAAATCGTCGTAGCCGGGAGTTTCATCCACCAGGGTCCGCTCATTTTTGGAACGATATTCCGGCGCGAATGGATAACTGAGCCTTACCTGCGCATTAGCCGCCAGGTTAGTGCGCGCCGGAGTGCTGAATATATGCTGCCATTGTGCGGAATATTTTTCAGGGGAGATACCGCCTTCTGATAATTCTTTTACGCCTGCTGTTTTAGCAAGCGCGGAAAAACGCTCTACACGTTTTGGTAAAAATGGTTTTATATAAAAATTGCCCTGCTCATCTTTTTCAAAAAGTCCGTGCTTGTCTTTTCCGTAAAACTTTGCCTGCTGCAGGTAAACATATTCATGGGTGAGTCGTAACAGTCTTACATGTTGCAGCGCCGAATTTTCTGCCGATGTGAGTTCTTCCGCTTTGTCCATCAACTGGCTGTACTGGTCCATGTTCACTGGCGACAAATAATCAGCATGGTTATTAACCGGGTTGCCATAGATGTCCAATCGGGTTCCGTTACTTTCAATTTTTCTTTGCAACAGGGAAAGGTATTCGGCAATGACTGGTGCGGCTTTTCCATAGTACCCGTTTAAAAAATCCTGCGTCAATTCGTCTGCGTTACCTGCCGGGTTCCATAAAAGCCGGCTGAACACGTATGACTTTAGTTCCGGCATGTCGCTATACGTGTCTGCACTACCCTGTTCAAAAACACCGCTTACGCCATGCTTGATGAAGAGATCGATATTAGGTTTAAAAAAGGGTGTTACGGGGAAAGGTGCGAGGTAATTGGTAAACTGCGTACAGTAATCCCACACAAAAATGTTTTTCGTTTTTTCTTTCCACTGTAACAGGTTATTGCGAAAGGCTGCAGCGCTGGGTTCGTTTGCAAGGGGTTTGCTTCGGTAGGCATCGATACTGCTGAGCATAATCACCACATTTGCTTCGGGCCGGGTAACGGCCGTGGCGCGCGCACTATACCCATAGGCCAGGGTGGTAATCTTCTTTGTTGGAAATTTTTTAGCAACTGCGTTTACGAAAAACAGGATCGATCCCTGCGGCCCACCCTCTGCGTCATCAAGTCTGCGGCAGTGTTCACATTCGCAGTTGCCGATATCGTCATTCGGGCTTACTGACCAATACAATGCCGAGGGATTATCAGCCATTTCTTTCCTGAGTTTTTCCACCGTTATTTTCAGCACCGATTCATTGCTGAGACAAAGTTGAAGAGGTTTTCTTTCACCATCTACCAGCGAAAAATATTCGGGATGTGATTTGAAATATTGGGAAGGTGGAACCAGTTTATAAAATGAATGGCCCCATAAACCCCATAGCGACTCAAAGCGCTGAAGCTTATGCCAGTCCAGGTATTCATCATCAAATGCGGGAGGGAGATATACTTCACGGTATGTAAATGCAGGTTCTTCTTTATCCGATATGGCGGATGGTATGGTAAGGCCAGGACGGGGATATACCTGTGCCGGGCCACCATCCCATTTACGACAACCCAGGTATTTTTCCAGGAACGAATAAACACCATACAAGGTTCCTTTTTCCCCTTTGCCATTTATCAGGATATTGTCTCTGTCTGTCTTTATGATAAACCCGCCTTCGGTCAAACCTTTCAGTTCATCCGGATTACACAAATGGGTTGAGCCGATGGATATGGTGCGGGAAATCCTTGTTTTGGCTCCTTCCCTTTCAACGACTATAGGTGCGCCGGTTACGCGGGTAAAATACGTTTGCAATATCCCCGCCGCTTTTATCTCCACCGCCGTAGCGTTTACCGGTAAACAGATTTTGTACGGAGTAACTTTGTTTTGGGAAAGTACAAGTGTTTGGGTACTGCCCCTGTTGCTGCTCATCAATGCTGTCATAAAAAGGAAAAGCCTAACCAACATATTACCTGTTTTAACGAAAATCAAAAATTCCTGAATAAACTTAGGTAAATATCGTATTGGTTGATGGATTGTTTAGCGGGAATGCTCAGTTGGGTATAATTAAATGAACCCTGCAATACCGTACTGTACCCAAATGTTTTCTGAAACCCGGCTCCGATCGTGTTGGACCGGTAGCCGCGAAAATTGTTGAGGTTATATACAAGTCCGGGATCATTGGGGATGCGGCCGGAACCTGCGATCATGGAAACATAGTCGTTTTTATCATTCAGGTACTGGCGTGCAGTTAGGGTAACAGATGGATACCAGTTCTGGTTATCGTAACTATAGAATCCTCTCAGGTTCACCCAGGCATTTTTTACATACTTTCCAACGGCCCCTATTGCGGTGAACACATGGATGGAATCAAATCCTGTATACCTGCCTCCCGCTTCCGCCTCCCAGCCTTTTTTGAAGTTGCGGAACAATGAGTAACCCGTTTGCCAATTGGGAAATGCCTTTCCCGATGAGGTATTTAAGAATGCATTGGAATAGTACCTGCTGTTATGCGTATAGTACGCATCCAGCCCACCCTGTATTCCTGTTCCGATAGGTCTACTTCCGAGTGCAAGTTTGGCCATTACGGAAGCTCTGTCGAATTTTCGCATATAGTGTACAGTTGTTACTGAAGTGTATTGCCCCTCTGTAGAAAAGAATGACCGGAGCTGACTAACGCCTGCCTGGTTGCGGTAGGTTTTGCTTTTCAGGTAGGCTCTGTAATCAGATACTTTGTCCGACGGGTCAAGCTGCCATACCCGGGTGGCTGCCGTGTAAGCCGACCGGTAATCCTTTAGCTGCTCGTAGGAAGAAGCTTTTTTCATCAGCAGGTAGGTGTTATGGCTATCAACTCCCAGGCCCAGGTTGGCATAGTAAATACTGGAGTCGTATTGCCTCTTTACAAAATAGATCGCAGATAGATTCTGAAGCGCAAAAGTGTCGTTGGGGAGAAAACGGTAAGCTGTAAAAAAAACCGCCAGGGCACTGTCATGCTGATCTGTGCGTGCGTAATATTTTCCGGTAATAAGTAGCTGGTCGAGATACATTTTCTGCAGTCCTGTATCAGAGGGATATTTTTCCAGCAGGCTTTTTCCTATCGTGAGCCCTTCTGCATGGCGGCCCAATGAATGGTAAGCCAATGATTGCCGGGTGCGAAACAAGGAATCGCCGGGATACAATGCCAGCGCAGTATCCGTTAATGCTAATGCCTGTGTATGATCACCAAGTTCTGTATAGGCGGCCAGAACATATTGTAAACTGTTGCGGTTTGTTTTACCGATAGCGCTGGCCCGGTTATAAATGGCGATCACACTATCCCATTTCAGAGCCCGCGCCTGTTGTCTTTGCGCGCTGTTCAATGCTTCCAGGTATGCGTTGCGGTAAAGATGGCTACCCGGGTATTGGTGGTACAATCCATAGTGCAGGGCGGCCGCATCTTCAAACCGTTCCTGCTTTTCCAGCAATCCCGCTTTTTTAAATAGATACGCAGGGTCCGACGGTGCAAGCGTAATCAACCTGTCAATGGTATGTATGGCCAGGCTGGTATTTCCCTGCAATGCATGCACATTCACCAGTTGTTCCAGTAAATCCCTGCTATCGGGCGCATAAGCCAATCCTTTTTGCAGGTGCATTTCCGCCTCCGTTGTGCGGCCTGCCCGTATGTGGGCTACGGCGGTTTGAAGCATGAGGTCGGAGAATACTTTTCTATATTGGGATGATGGGTTGTTTTGTAAAAGGTTTTCCAGATAGTTTGCTGCGGCGGTGAAATCCTGTTTTTCTGTAAGTATCCCGATCTTTTTATTGATAAAAAGCTGATCTGAAGGGTAATGGTGTAAAGCCTTGTCTGCCGCGTCCAGGGCAGCGTTGTACCTGCTCATTTCCAGGAGGCCATTGATGGTATACAGCCATCCCTCTCTGTGGTTGGGCCTTATGCGTAGTAGTCTTGTGGCATACGCAACTTTGTCTTCCCCTTTTGCGCCCGCGGCAAGCGCCACGTATAAATCAGTCAGGTCCTTTTCCACAGTAGCATCAGAGGGGTTCCTAGTGTACGCTTTTAGCGCTGTTTCTACTTTTGCCGCGGTATCTTTTCCACGCATGGCAATGGCATACGCATGCGCCCGGTAGCGGTTGTTGCTGCTATCTTTCCTGAGTAAAACATCATTGTATCTTTTTGCAGTGCCATAGTCCCTTTGCTGCAAACCCAGTATCACCAATTGGTCAAGCAGCCTGGGGTCATTGGGTTGATAGGCCAAGGCACGCTGGTAGCTTCTGTAAGCACCGGAAAGATTGCCCCTGATTTTTTGTTCGGAAGCATAGGTTTGCCAGTAATCGGCTGCAATGCGGCGCAGGGTATCTATAGGGAATCGTTTGGCAAAAGCGTGGTAGGAAATTTCCGCGTCTGCATACTGCCTCCGCTGCAGTTGCAGGGTATATTTTTTTCGCCAGCTTGCGGCATCCTTAGGGTAGTAGCTAAGGTATTTGCTGAGGTATTGAATGGCGGCCACTGTATCTTTTTCGGTAAGTGAAACGCCTACAAGATTGAGCAGGGAACTCTCATTTTTTTTATCATATCGTAATGCAGAGAGCAGGTACTTTTTTGCTGAATCAGGCTGCCCGTTCAGAAAATAGGCACGCCCCAGCGCTGCCCGCACATCGGCATATTTAGGCGCTGACCTCAGGGCTTCCCTGAGAAGAATGATGGCTTTTGGATAATTTTTTTTCTCTCTTATTTCGATAGTTGCATTTTTTAGCAGCTCATCCGATGATACAAGGGGCTCATGTTTTTTCTCACGCACATAATAGTATAACGAAACCAGCACAACCAGCGCCAGCAAAAACCCACCCCATTTTATTATTTTCCTGCCCATTATGCAACAGATGATTTAATTGATTTTATTTCGGGATCATCATTGTCACCAAATCCTTTTCTTTCCATTTGTCCCCAGGGTGTAGCTATCTTGAAGAACTGTTTTACGTAGCCCTCAAGCGCAAACCACATCACCAGCGGGTGATACAATAAGGGTTCCAGGAATGCCCACATGCACAAAGTGAGCACTTCCCTGAGTTTATAGCGCCTGATCACCAACTGGTCCCATACGATGGCTAACAATGTGATGAATATGGAAAAAAAGTAAACAAACAGTAACAGAATGATCGCGTACGGCCAGTTAATAAGTTTGGAAGCGATCAGGTATATATAACAAACAATACCCAGGAATTCTACCAGGGGTGCACATAATTCAAAAATAAAATTATAGGGTAACACCACCATGCCCAGGGTTTTGTATTTGGGATGGAACATTAACTTATAGTACGTTGAGAAAATCTGGTACAACCCGCGGCCCCATCTCATTCGTTGCAACCTGAACACTTTCAGCGTTTCCGGTCCTTCTGTCCAGCACAATGACTGCGGTATATAGCGAATAGCATATTCCTGTTTGGTATCGCACATATACTTACTCATCCGCATAAGCATATCCATGTCTTCTCCATGCGAATGCGCATTGTAGCCTCCTGCCCTGATAACGATGTCTTTGTCGAACATTCCAAGCCCCCCGGATACATTGGGGATACAATTGAGCAGGTTCCAGCCCATTTTGCCCAGTACAAAGGAGCGTATGTATTCAATTTCCTGGAATCGCGGAAGCATTTTTTTAGGTATCCTGGCTTCCACCAGTACGCTGGAGTCGATCACGCAGGAGTTGACCATTCGCAATGTGGCGCCCGTGGCAATCACGCGTTTTTCGTCGTCTATAAAGGGTTGTATCAGGTGAACCAGCGTGTCTTTATCGAGAATGCAGTCCACATCTGTGTTGAGAAAATAAGGATAGCTGGAGGCGTTGATACCGGCATTTATAGCATCGGCCTTGCTTCCGCCATTCAGTTTATCAATTACCAGCAGGTTGGAGAATGCTGCGTTCTCTGATTTGAATATCCTTTGTACCGTATTGGCGGGTAAGAAATAGTGATAGGCAAACGTAACTTCCCTCAGGGAAAACTCAGTTATCAGCTTCTCCAGCGTCCTGTCACTGCTGCCGTCATTTACAATGATTACTTCAAACAGGGGATAATTCATCGTCAATAGCGAACGTACATTGGAAATAATGGTGCGCTCTTCATTAAATGCGCCCGTGATAATGGAAATACCAGGGGAGAGCGGCGACTGTATCAACAATAATTTTTCCCGCATGCAGTTCTTGCGGATATTGGATAAAATAGACAGGTAAGAAAAAAGTGTAAGTACAGAATAGATAGCATACACTGCACAGCAGTAAACAAATACACCGTCCTGGTAGTAGTCAAAAAACCGGTCCAGGAAGTTCTTCATGTGGCATTGATTAGTGGGTCAAGTGAATGATTGAGTATTGTTTTGTTCAAAGCCCCTGTATTATCCATCAGCGAATCAATGGTATGTTTTGACACGGGATACAACTGGATGATAGCATCCGATGCATATTTTTTGATCTCAAAGTCGGGGGAGTTTAAAAATTCCCGGACCAGGAGTTCCTGGTATCTGCCCGTTCCTATTTGTCCAATGGCTGTGATGATCGCCAGTTGTATATCTCTTGGTTGCTCCGGGTAAATTTCACACAGGTATTTTTCGGCGTTTTTGGCTTTTAGTTTGCCCAGTGCCGCAACGGCTTCGGCCCTTAGCTTCAGGTCCGGTGTGGCAATCAGCGCTACAATCTGTGGGATGGCCGATTCATGTTTGTAATATATGGCAAGTTTTAAGGCTAGTGAGGCAACGGAGGGGTCAATGGCAGTAGAGATCAGGCCCTGTAATGAAGTTTTGTCTAGATCCGGATGTTGCTGTAGCAGAAGATAGATCTCCAGTTCCTCCCAGTGTGATATGGGTTCCTCTATCGTATACAGTACCTGTAGCGGATCTTTCCTGCTGAACTTGATCAACGATAGCCGAGCAAATTCGCGAATGTACCGGTTCTTATCCTGTACCAGTTCCCGTAGTTGTTCATGTGGAACTTCCACATCCATTTTGAATAGTTCTGCAAGCGCATTTACTTTGGTTTCCCAATGAGACTGTGCCAGTCTTTCGAATGCTTCCCTGTGGAGGGACAGACCGATGTAAAGTTTGCGTATCTGCTCGGCAATTCTACCCGAAAAATAATTACGGTAATTCAGCATTTCCTGAACGAGTACCTGCTTCACTTTTTTGGCGGAAAGTCCCGCTTTAAAAAAAGGGCGTGTATCAAAATCAATGCTGGCTATGTTGCGTCCGGTAGTAGCTGGTGCCAGCACAACTGATGACACAAGAAGATCTGTGATTTTCACTGAGAGGCGCGCGATTCTCCGTTCCTGTTTTTGTAAAACCTTTCGCCGCAGGTAAATGGAAAGTATGATAAGGACAATGCCAAACATGGCGCTAAGGGCAATGAGCAGGCAAATCTTTAGAAAAAGAGGGAGAGAGCCCCATGAAAAGCCCCGTACAACAGCCAGTGGTAGCCCTGTATTAAGCAGCCACATGTCTCTCATGCTGCATCAGTTGTTTGATACCTGATAACAGCAACGGAAGATCCAGTGGTTTTTTGAAATAAGCATCTGCACCAACCCTGAACCAGCTTGAAATGCTTTGTTCATTGGCAATACTGGAAACCACCATCACAGGCGTATGCTCAGGTCCATCAACTTTACGCAGGTTGTTCACCAGCTCAAGTCCGTTGGTATAAGGCATCAGCATATCAGTAATCACAAGGGAAAATTGCTGAGAAGAAAGCTTTGCAGCCGCTTCTTTCCCGTCGCGGGCCACAGACACGGTAAAGTTCTCTTTTGCAAGTACCGCCGACACGGTTGAAGTGAATAAGCGGTCACTATCCACGATAAGTATATGCTTCATAGGGTAAACCGGGGGTGTTTACGATTAAGTAAATAGTTAATGATTTGTATAAACCGGATATAGGATCTGGCCCTCCTGTGTAGCCACCCAATTGGGGCGGCCCGTTGTGCCGAACACGGCAGAAATGCCTTATATCACCTAATTGTTTAAAAATCATACCATAGTGTATGCACTCCACGGGCGAAAATCTGTTGAAATTGCGTCCAACCGCTGCCACAATTTGGGGAAAATTTCCCTCAGCCCATTGCGCCCTGCCATCCTTGTTCAACTTTGGTGTGCTTTTTGCACCTTATGCATGAACAATAGTCTAACATGAATGTGAACGCAGAAAGTGAGAAGCAGGTTTCGAAATCAGGGATATTCTGGGGTGAAATTGCGCCCGCTGACCATGTAGTCCAGATTTATGAACATGAAGCAATATTTCTTGATACGCTAACCGGTTTTGTAGGCGGCGGCATCAATGCAGGCGATGCAGTGATCGTAATAGCTACAGACGCCCATCTCAGGGCATTGCGAACAAGGCTGCGGTCCTACGGATTGCATGTGGATTCATTGTTAGCCGAAAAATTATACATTCCACTCAACGCGGAAGAAATACTTTCGAAATTTATGGTCAATGACTGGCCAGATGAGACGCTGTTTATGCAAACAGTGACTACCCTGTTTGAAAAAGCCGGTAAAAAAGGAAGACGTATTCGCGCCTTCGGTGAGATGGTTGCATTACTATGGGCAAGGGGGCATAATGGAGCAACTGTTCAACTGGAACATTTATGGAACCGGTTCCATAGCAAAAACGAATTCAGTTTGTTCTGTGCCTATCCGAAGGCAGGATTTACGGCTGATCCGCATACCTCATTAAAAGATATCTGCGCCTGTCATTCCCGCCAGATAGATGGCTCACGCGGATCAGTAAGTGAGCTGGTATATAGGCATGCTTAGTCATTTTTCGATAATCGATCCAATAAAAAAATCGCAGTAAATTTCTACTGCGATTTTTTGTATGAATATGTTGTGTTTCGGGCTATTTGAGTGTTACTGTTCCCACATCTGTTACACTGCCGTTTACTACGATTACGTTGCTGAAAGTAGTATCACGGTAGGTTCCTGCTGTGGCGCGGAACGCAACTTTATAAGTGGCCGCTGGCACACCCCGTAAAAGAAATGCACCTGTTGTGAGATCGGCAGGGGTAGATGAAACGGTGTCTGCTACATTGGCGATCGCAAATACCCAGCCTTTGGCGCCCACAGGCAATACTGTGCCTTTGATACCACCAGATTCTGCTTGTGTAAATGTGCGGATCACAGGTTTAAGAATAAATGATCCGTTTCCTGTTTGAATAATGGAACGCGCGGCATCAAAATCGATCCATATACGATAATCAACGCCTGCAACCAGGTCAGCATTGATCTTTAGTTTTAACCCCGATTGTTGCGCGGAGGGGGTAGCAAGCGGATAGGTGATGCCATTCATAACGATACTGTTATTGGGCCCCAGTACAAGGCGTATCTGGTTGATCCGTCCTGCGGGCAGGTCAACACTACCTAATAATGTGTCAATTCCGTTTTTAAAATTGAGGAGATTGTAAATTCCCGTTCTCGCGATAGGTACCGTTTGCCAATCGTTATCTGAGGCATCAGTAGACGCTTTCACCTGTACACTTTGAATGTCCAGGTAAACCTTTTCATAGGCCGCAGGACCATCTACAAGATAAACCTGTAGCCTGGAATTTCCGGAGGCACCAGAATCATTGTTTTTTGAACAGGCCAGCGCCAGTAATAACATACAGGGAATAAGGAAAAAAAGAAACTTTTTCATTTTTGTTGATTTTTTCAGGGATAAGATAATGGTAACTGTGTACAAAGATTATGCCCTGATACCCATGTGGGGAATCATCACCACTGCTCTGTTGACAGGCCATCTGAATGACTTTGGACAGCGGGGTGGCATATGAATTGCACTATCATATACATGAATGTTGTTCACAAAAAATCAAATTATATGAAATTGGGAATTCTGAAATTGTTTGGCGCAGTACTGATCGCAGGTGCTGTTAGCCTTACCGTGCAACCTGTATCGGCTCAGCCCGGTCAGGCAAAAAAAGGTGTAATAACACAGAAGAAAGTTATACAAGCCGACTATCAGCGGGATGTAAAAGCGATTGCAAGGGCTAAAACCCTGACGCCGCAGCAACGGAAAGCCGAAAGGGATTGGACGAGGGACCGCTATCAGGCGCGTAAAAAAGCTAACCAGACCGCGTTAATCTCACAAAAAAAATGGTTAAAGAACGATAACGGCAATCGTAAAAACTGGAAAGCGAAACGTCGCCCGCATAATAACGGTAACGGCCGAGGGTAATTCAATAAGTTACCAATAAAAGTTATGTATTAATAGCTGGCTTTAATAGTATGCCCTTGCGGGTATGCCATTAGGGGCAGCTATTATTATGAAAAGCGGTTCTCTCACTTTTATAGTTAACTGCAAAAAAAATGCCTGGTATGTCAGGTCGGGCTCTGGCTTTTTTTGTCTTTTGCAGCATCTATACTCCAGATACCCGCACCATTAAAAAAGAAGGCCAGGCATAGCAACGCAAGTACAAAGGGATGCTGGTCGTCTGTAAATACTTTTCCGTGACCCATCGTGAATGTGATCAGTAACAGGGTGAGTATTAGCGGAACGGAAAAAATCCTTACCCAAACACCCAGCAGCAATGAGATGCCGCCCAGTAGTTCTGCCGCTTTACCGGCATGTGCAGCTACCGCTGGCATTGGATAATGCAGATCATTCATCCATTGTGAATACCCCTGCATTTTATCAGGCATGAACAGTTCTGATCCGTGATAGATAAGCAGGCAGCCGGTGATCATGCGTATTAACGCTGCACCAATCGGCCAGGGGGTAGTAAGGAGTTGCATACCGGGGTTTTATTAAAAATACATAATTCAATAAAAGTCTTTCGCGATACTTCTGTCTGGCACAACATTTTAATATATCGATGCAAAACTAAACGAATGAAACGGAAAGACAGAACTGACATTAATGTGGAGCACAACTTTAAAAATTCCAGGGAGATCAATGCATGGTCGGTTAGGTACAATACACCCATCGATGAGATCCAGAAATTATTTGAAAGCACAGGCAATTCCATTGCCAAAACCATAGCCATCCTGCGTGAAAAACAGGAAGCGGCGGCGTGATTCCTTATATATTAACCATAAAATTACCAAGCGATGCCAGTTCATTCAAAAAAACAGGGCCAGGGCCAGACAGGAAAAAAAGGCGATGATGCGCAAACAAAAGCAGCAAAGACGCCCGCAAAAGAAAATATATTTTTGTCGAAGGATACGGCTGCTAAAGCTAAATCCAAGAGTAAATAATGGGTTACCATCATTTACCACACCATACCGGAAGGTTATAACGGGTGCGAATGATTGAAAGATTAAGATTTTTACTGGCAGATGATGACGCAGATGACAGGGGGCTGTTTGAAAATATTCTTCATGAGCTGGCGCCCGATGCACTGATTCAATCCGTGGTGGATGGGAAGAAGGCCATTGAGTATCTTGAAAGCTGTGAAAAAATTTACCTTCCCGGCGCTATCATTCTGGATTACAACATGCCGCTTATGAATGGACCTGAAGTGGTGGACTGGATGTGCAGCCAGCCGCGGTATCATGGGATTGATAAGTATATATGGAGTACCTCGTCTGACCAGCATTATATCAACAGTTGTTTGAATAAGGGTGTGCTGGAATATTTTGTTAAGCCCGCAACCTATGAAGGCGCTGTAGAGATTGTACAGACCATCATTAACTACCGTAAAAGACCCTCGCTGGTTTGAAGCCGGCAACTTTTTCGGACTTTCCCTTAATCACTAGAAGATTTTTTGCGCCACCAGTTCGCGAATTGCGCAAGGAAGCAAAAAGATCCATTTGTGATTTTCAGTATATTAATGGTGTTGGGTAAAGCGGGGTTGTTATTTTACGATAAATTGTTCACTATGATCCTCAATGTAGGTGACAACCGATTGGTATAGATCCTCCTTGAAATGGGGAGCATAGTAGTACTGCTGTATGATTTCGGCAGATGGCAGTTCAGTATACCCCATGCTGAAACCTTTCCATCTTTCCGTTTCGCTGGCAGCAGGATCGTTAAATTGCTCCTTGCGCGTAACAAATGTGTCCAGTGACTTGACGAATTCATTTACACAGGTCATATAATCGCCCTTCAATTTCTCTACCCCCAGTTGAGCAAGTGCTTCACCGGTAGCGAAGGCATAGTGAGGGTAATTGAACAGGAATTGATAAACACCCCCATTGTCTGTTTGCGTGTCAAACAGCATAAATGCATACAGAACTTTCTGCGCCGTGGTAAACTGGTCGAAACGTTCCCTGTCATCCATTCCGGCAGGCATATCCTGCATAAACAGTTCTGTGTATTGATGGTAGCGGTCCTTAAATGAATGAACACTATCCCGGCGAGCTAGGGCTCCGGAAAGCTTCTGCAGTTCTGAGCCCAGCGCTTTACCGAAAACAGCATTTTGTGGATGGGAGTCGAACAGGCTGTAGAAATCGGATCGTTCTTTTTTCCGAAATACCTTGCCGATGAGCCATATGGCGGCAGCAATAATAAGAAGTGAACCGATGATCTTTAAGCTTATGGCCATAGGTACCGCTAACATACAAAACGTTTGAACTTAGTATCACTTTGTGAATTCTTTGTGTA
>JANPIE010000009.1:0-2387 GCA_031424835.1 Chitinophagaceae bacterium | reverse complement strand
CTTCTTCTCCACCATCGTCAAAATCGTAGCCACTCCTACGGTCTCATCTGTATCATCAAATATTTCCACTAACCATTTCACTATACCCCTTGGAATGTCATTGGCTTCTTTCTGCTCCTGTCCCACTTTTTCTTTGCAGGTAAAACGGATATAGATCTCAGTGCCCGGGTAAACGGGCTTGGTAAAACGCAACTCGTCTATACCATAGTTCAGCAATACCGGGTTTTTATCATAGCCGCTAACAAAAAGTCCTGCAGCAGCACTGATCAGGAAATAACCATGAGCCACCTGCCGTTCAAACATAGTACCTGCAAAATCTGTTCCCGCTATATGCGCATAAAAATGGTCCCCGCTCAGGTCTGCAAAACGATCTATGTCATCTGATGTGATGAGTCTTTTCTCTGTTACCAACTGGTCGCCTATCGCAAGTTCTTCAAAATATTTTTTAAAGGGATGCACCGTATCCGTATTTCCTGTGGCACCCGGCTGGAACACATTGCTTACCGCTGTGATCATGTCGGGCGAACCCTGGATAGCCACACGCTGCATATAATGTTTTACACCGCGAATACCACCCATCTCTTCGCCACCACCTGCGCGACCCGGGCCCCCATGCACGAGCAAAGGCAGGGGCGAACCATGCCCGGTACTCTCCCTGGCACATTGCTCATTCAGTACCAGGATGCGGCCATGGTAGGTGCCTGCACCTAACACATATTTTTTTGCAATGCCCGGGTTTGCAGTTACAATAGAACTTACCAGTGAACCCTTACCCATTTTTGCCAGGGCAATGGCATCTTCCGCAGATGCATAAGGCATTAAGGTAGATACCGGACCAAAGGCTTCTACTTCGTGCACTTCCTTACTATGAAACGGATGCTCATTCAGCAGCAAAAGCGGACTCATGAATGCGCCTTTCACGGAATCTGCATCGATCACTTCCACACTGTCCAGTGAACCATAAATAATCTGCGAGGAAGCCAGCAGTTTCTGCACCTGTGCCTTTACTTCTTTTCGCTGTGATTCGCCCGCCAGGGAACCCATGCGTACTTTTTCATTCAGCGGGTTACCGATGGTCGTTTGTGCGAGCGCCTTACCCAGGGCGATGCTGATATCTTCCAGTTTGTTTTCCGGAACAAAAATGCGCCTGATGGCGGTACATTTCTGCCCGCATTTGGTAGTCATTTCCTTGCGCACTTCTTTCAGGAATATTTCCCATTCGGCCATGCCGGGTGTAACGTCTTCACCCAGTACGATGCAGTTGAGTGAATCCGCTTCCATGGTAAAAGGCACATTCTGCTGCAGTACAGCTTTGCCCGATTTCAGCATCAGCCCCGTGGTAGCTGAGCCTGTAAAACTGATCACATCCTGGTCCATTACATGGTCCAGCATATCACCGGCGCTGCCGCAGAGCAACTGCAATGCGCCCGCAGGCAGTATACCGGATTCAGAAATTTTACGAACAACAGCTTCGGTGAGATAAGAAGTAAGACTGGCCGGTTTCACTACGGCCGGCATTCCGGCAAGCAGGTTTACAGCAATTTTTTCAAGCATGCCCCATACCGGAAAGTTGAATGCATTGATGTGTATGGCCACCCCTTCTTTGGGAATGAGCAGGTGGTGACCCATAAATGTATTGGCTTTGCCTAACGGATGATTTTCGCCATCAAGGCAATAGGGTGTATCAGGAAATTTGCGACGCAGTGAGGCGTAAGAAAACAAATTGCCGATACCCCCTTCAATATCAACCCAGCTATCCGCTTTGGTGGCACCTGTCTGGTAACTGATCCTGTAAAATTCATCCAGGTGTTCCCGCAGGTACAGGGCCAGCGAACGCAACATCACGCCTCTTTCATGAAAACTCATTTTTCGTAACGCCGGATTGCCGGTCTCCCTTGCATAGGATAGTATGGATGCAAAATCCAAACCGCTGGTAGAGGCATTGGCTATCGGTTCACCTGTAACGGCATTGTACAAAAGCTGCCCCTCACCATCACCTTTGATCCATTTACCGGTAACATAATTTTCTAAACTGACCATGTTTCTGATTAAGATTGCAAAGCTAACGATTGGTAGGTTTATAACGTATTGTGCTGGTAAAATCAATTACCCAGCCATTCGGTACCTATTAACGCGCCGGGCCGCTGGATACGTGCCTGACACCGCGCTGTTCAGAAAGGCTTCACATGATTTCAACGAACTGCTGTTCGCTCGACAATAATATGATAGGCCGGCCGACAGGCAGTGATTAGAAATTATTCGTCGAACATACCCGACCCACCCGACTTCGCTGCGCTCGTCACCCTCCCTGGAGGTAGGGAGGGAGAATTGCGGGTACAGGTGTCAATGATTGATTATGGCACCAGTCCAAATTGCCGCAGGTGATG
>JANPIE010000008.1:0-2239 GCA_031424835.1 Chitinophagaceae bacterium | reverse complement strand
TAGTTTGGTTTTTTGGTAACCAAATGTAGTCCGGCAGTATGGGAAAGGGGGTTAATGAACTTTAGGGAAAGGTTAATGAAGGTTAAAGGATTTTGGAAATTGGGAATTGGGAAATTTTGGGATTGTCTCTGTGGAGCTTTGTGTATTCTGTACCTCCGTGGTGAAGCCTTCGCATCCTTATCGAAGCGAGGGCTTTACCACGGAGTCGCGGAGGGCACGGAGTTGCACGGAGGGATCAAGGTAAATCCAAAATCTGCCATCTCACATCTAAAATCCCCCTAGTTTTCTATACCGAGCAGTTCCACTTCAAACACGAGTGTGGCGCCGGGAGTTATGGCACCGCCGGGTTGGGGATAATCGCCGTAGGCAAGATCAGCAGGGATATATAATTTCCATTTGCTCCCTACGGTCATGAGTTGTACTGCCTGCTGCCATCCCTGTATAACGTTAGTGAGGGGGAAAGTGATGGGCTGGCCGCGGTCGACAGAGCTATCGAATTTGGTACCATTCAACAGGGTACCTGTATAATGAACTTTCACGGTGCTGGCCAGTGTGGGTCTTGTTGTATTGTCTGTACCTGCTTTCAATATTTCGTATTGCAGTCCGCTGGGCAGCGTGATTACGCCGGCACGTTTTGCATTATTGGCAAGAAATTCAGCGCCTTCTTTCCTGTTCACGCCGGATTTTGCGGCGATCTCTTTTTTCGCTTCCGCATCTTTTACAGCGGCTACTTTCTGCTGGAACTCACCCATGCATTTGTAGATATCCGCATCCGTAAGTAACGGTTTTCTATTCTGTGTCACATCAGAGATCGCTTTCTGAAGCAGGCTGACATTTACATTGTCAAATCCCTGCGCCTTCAGGCTCTGTACCATGCGTATACCTACGGCATAACTTACGCTGTCGGTATTGTTTTTAAAAAGGTTGGCCGCGGTAGCCGTCTTTACAGCGGGCTTTGCAGCAGTAACTGGTTTTTTAGCTTGTGCAATACCGGCAACTGTAACAAGGGTACACGCCGCAACAATAAGAGATCTGTTCATGTAAATTGATTTGTAGGGGCAAAGAAACAATATTTTGCGTGACAAACAGAACCTGCTTTGGGGCAGGAAGCCATTATTTTACCAGCTATCACGGCATCAGCCTTTTTTTAATAAGGCATTAACAGCGGCATGCACTTTGTCAAAATCAAATGCGGCCACTGCCTGTTGCATAAGCGCGGCGATCTGCGGGTTGCAAAGATTACCGATACTGCCTTCGTGCACATGTTTTACTTCTGGCGTATGTGTAAATTTCCCATCTTCTATGGCCATGCCCACCTGTTTGTATGCATCGCGGAAAGGAATACCCTGTAAGACCAGTTTGTTCACTTCCTCTACACTGAACAGGTATTTGTATTTATCATCCGCCAGTATATTTTCTTTGACGGTTACCTGTGAAAGCATGAGTGAGGCCATTGACAGGCATTCTTTCAGTATCTGGAATGCCGGGAACAAATGTTCTTTCAACAACTGCAGATCACGATGGTAGCCGGAAGGCAGGTTGGTGGTCATGAGCATGATCTCATTGGGTAAAGCTTTGATGCGGTTGGCATGCGAACGGATGAGTTCAAAAACATCGGGGTTCTTTTTATGCGGCATGATACTGGAGCCCGTAGTAAGTTCTGCCGGGAAACTTACGAAATCAAAATTCTGGTTGAGGTACAGGCAGGCGTCCATACTCAATCTGGCCAGTGTATCCGCCAGGTTAGCGAGTGCCATGGCTGTAATACGTTCAGCCTTACCGCGACCCATCTGTGCATATACCACATTATAATTCAGGTCTGCAAAACCCAATAACTGCGTAGTAAGTGTTCGGTTAATGGGGAAGGATGATCCATAACCGGCGGCGGAACCCAATGGATTTTTATTGACCACTTTGTATGCACCCTGTAATGTGATCATATCATCTACCAGGCTCTCCGCATAAGCGCCAAACCATAATCCGAAGGATGAAGGCATGGCCAGTTGCAGGTGTGTATAGCCGGGGTACAAATGGTTCCTGTATTTTTCACTCTGTAGCTGCAACAATTCAAAAAACGGTTGCACCGCATTTACCAGTTCCTCTATTTCATTGCGAAGAAAAAGTTTTACATCTACCAGTACCTGGTCGTTGCGGCTGCGGGCGGAATGGATCTTTTTACCGGTGTCGCCGAGCTTTTGGGTGAGGAGGAGTTCTACCTGGGAGTGGATGTCTTCTACGT
>JANPIE010000007.1:0-18538 GCA_031424835.1 Chitinophagaceae bacterium | reverse complement strand
TATCTCGCCGGTGATCGGCCCTAAATGCAGGTTCACACCCACCTGTTCACATTATTCAGTGGAAGCTTTTCAAAAACATGGATTACTCAAGGGGGGATGGCTTACAGTGAAAAGGATCGCCCGGTGCAGGCCAGGTGGTGGGCATGGATATGATCCGGTGCCTTAGAGAGCATAATTGAGCACATAGAAAAGCCGCAGATTCGCAGATTTTTTTCTTAGCAAGAAATCTGCGAATCTGCGGCTAAATTTTTTCTCATTGTTGCAGGGAACAACATCGCATCGCAGACTAAATTTTCTTAGGCGTAGCCAGCACAATCATCTTCGCCACCATCTCTCTTATTTCCTTAATACTATAGAAACGATACACTTCCGGGTCCTTTCCGTTTACTTTTTCCGCAGAAGTCATCTGGTGGTAAGGGCCTACGATATGGGCATTTGTGTTATCAGTTATTTTTGCGGCGTATTTGGGAAGTATGAAAAAATTCCGGTTAGCAGCAGTTACGTTTTTTCCTTCCATTAATAATTGCAGTGAATCGATACGACGTCTCAGGTTCTCCTGTGTGATGGTGGCATTGGCGCTGGCTGCGTCTGTATATTTCTGGTAGCTGCCGATGATGGTATCATTCTTTACATTGATCACATACAGTCCATTCTCATTGAGTTCAACGGAGGCTTCGCCTGCGGGCGTTGTTAGTTTGAAAGTATGTTTACCGCCGCCCAACACAAATATTTTTTCATCATGGCCCGCACCGTCTTTCGATTTGATGGTATTGTCGCTTGTATTGATCTCCGCGGGTCCCTTACTCATCACAACAATTTTTTTAGCGCTATCGTTACACGCAAAAAGCGTGATTACCAGGGAGAGTAGCGTAAGAAGTTTTTTCATAACAGCAGTTTTAAAAAAAGTCCCGTCGAATATGACGGGACTAAATTAGTGTTTTTTATCGCTATGCGAAAGGTGTAGCGTTTGCAACGATCGCTTAGCGCTTCCTCGCGTCCTTGCGAATTTGCGGTTAATTACTTCGCCCCAAAACGTTCCGCCACTTTATTCCAGTTAACAACGTTCCAGAAAGCGGCCAGGTAATCAGCGCGGCGGTTCTGGTATTTGAGATAATAGGCGTGTTCCCAAACATCGGCACCGAGTATAGGTTTTCCTTTTACTTCGGCAACATCCATCAATGGATTATCCTGGTTAGGTGTGGAAGAAACTTCCAGTTTGCCATCTTTAACAATCAGCCATGCCCATCCACTGCCAAAGCGGGTCATGCCTGCCTGTGCAAATTTTTCCTTGAATGCATCAAATGAACCAAACGCCGCGTTGATCGCATCCGCCAATGCACCTGATGGAGCGCCGCCTGCATTAGCCGAAAGGCTTTCCCAGAAAAATGTATGGTTCCAGTGACCACCGCCGTTGTTACGGACAGCCGGGCTGATCGATCCCGCTGCGGCCACCAGTTCTTCCAGTGATTTGCCTTCATTAGGCGTACCGGCAACGGCCTTGTTCAGGTTGTCTACATACGCCTGGTGGTGCTTGCCATGGTGAATCTGCATGGTTGTAGTATCGATATGCGGTTCAAGAGCATCGTGTGCGTAGGGTAAGGGTGCTAGGGTGAATGACATGTTGTTGGTTTTTTAAGATTTGCAATGTTTAGCTGCGAGCTTTGAGTAATTAGCGGTTAGGGATTAGCTTTTAGCCTTTTGACTTTTGACTTCCCCAGCCCCGTCTACAAATTTACAACGCTTCCCCCAATACCGTGGTTCAAAAATGATTTCTTTCTTAAATCGAAAGCCTATACCAGAGAGTGAATCTTTTTACCTTGTTCTGAATAGGTTTTGATCACACCTGTGGCTTCCATATGGTTCTTAACATGAACGGCATACCAGCCGGTGGAGCCTTTGAAATCAGTCTTTTGTTTGGTAAAGCATTTTTCAATTTCAGTTACCAGTTCGGTGAATGACACAGCTTTGTTCTTTGTTTTCAATGCATGATAAATGGCTTTTTCAAAAAGCGCGTAGGTGTCAGTTGCAATGGCAGGGGCATGTTTGCCCTGGGGATGCAGACATTGGATCTTTGCCGGTGTTTTCATGAATCAACGTTTGGATTTGAAAAAGGATTTCATCAGGAAGGCGCACTCATCCTGCAGTACGCCTGCGACCAGTTCTGTTTTGGGATGAAAGGGCCAGTTTTCCCGGGTTATGTGCCGGTATCCGTTCTTCTCATCGGGGGCGCCATAAACGATGCGTGCCAGCTTACCCCAATACATGGCGCCGCAGCACATCAGGCAGGGTTCTACGGTAACATACAGTGTTGCACCAGGGAGGTATTTGGCGCCGAGGAAATTATATGCAGAAGTAAGTGCGATGATCTCGGCATGAGCAGTAGAGTCATTGAGCAGTTCTACCTGGTTATGGCCGCGTGAGATGATCTTTTCGTTCATGACCACAAGCGCGCCCACGGGAACTTCATCCGCGGCATACGCGCGCTCCGCTTCGCGCAGGGCCAGTCGCATATATTCTTCATCTGTCATACAATGGTTACTTCAATGCCCATTCCCTGAAGCATATTTACGGTATGTTCCGATATTCCGCCGTCGGTAATCACCTGTTCCACATCTTCCAGCTTGCAGATCTTTCCATACCCTCTTTTGCCAAACTTGCTGGAATCGGCCAAAACGATGGTTTTCTGCGCTGTCTTGATCATTTTACGGTTCAGTTGTGCCTCTGCGCCATTGGTGGTGGTAAGACCAAACTCAACATCTATTCCGTCTACACCCAGGAAAAACTTACTGCAGGAGAAATCTTCCAGGATTTTCTCGGCATAGGACCCCGTTACAGAGGATGAACTTTTGCGAAGTATGCCGCCCAGTTGAAGTATCTCTATTTCCGGATGGTGTATCAGTTCGGTGGCCACATTCAGCGCGGCGGTGATTACCGTCAGGTTGCCCATTGGGCGAATGCTTTTGGCCAGCGCCTGTACGGTGGTGCCGGAACCGATAATGATACAGTCATTCTTTTCTATCAGCGCGGCCGCTGCCATACCAATCCCCGTTTTCTCCAGCGAAAAAAGCTTTTCTTTTTCGTTTACCGGACGGTCGCCCATATACGGATTGTTCAGGGTGGCCCCGCCGTGCGTACGGTATAATAGGTTTTTGTCTTCCAGGAATTTGAGATCCTTTCGAATGGTTACAGACGAAACTTTTAAAGCGGCACAGAGATCGGGGACCTCGATGCTTCCCTCTTTTTTCAACTTGTTAAGGATGTGCTGGTGCCTGTCTAGAAGATTGCTCATGCTGCAGAAAGTTGCCCTGCAAGCTACTTTTATCTTTTTATACCGCAAATCACATAACTAATAATAATCATATAAAAGGTCTCTTTGTACATTACTTATTTATTATTATTTGTATTTTCCTTTGGCAACGAGAAAATTTCTTTTACTTTCATTTTCGATTTCAATTGTTGCGTATTGTTTTTTAATGGCTGAATTTGAAAGAAAAAGAAAGCAATGAAAATAAGGCTGCCAGAGAATGATCGTATGGACAGGGCGTTTTGCACCCAACAACTGCAGGACCCTGGTACGGTGTGGGACATTCTTGTTATTGGCGGCGGGGCAACAGGCTTGGGTATTGCGCTGGATGCAGTCATGCGCGGGTATAAAACCTTAGTGCTGGAACAGGCCGATTTTGCAAAAGGCACTTCTTCCCGAAGCACAAAACTGGTACATGGCGGCGTACGCTACCTGGCACAGGGTGAGATCAGGCTGGTGCGCGAAGCCAGCATCGAAAGGGCAAGGTTATACCAAAACGCACCCCATCTTGTCAAAAACCAGACTTTTATCATACCTGTTTACTCCCAATGGGAAAGGTTGAAATATACACTGGGACTAAAATGTTACGACTGGGTGGCCGGCAGAAAAAGAATGGGCTCATCCGGTTTCCTATCCCGAAAAGAAACAACGAAGCAATTACCGGGAATCAAACCCGAAAAACTGGTAGGCGGTGTACTGTACCACGATGGACAGTTTGATGACGCGCGGCTGGCCCTGAACCTTGCCCAGACAATCTGGGACAATGGCGGCTATGCAGTCAACTATGTAAGTGTTACCGGCCTCATCAAAACCGCCGATGGAAAAGTATCCGGTGTGCGGGCGAAAGATGCGGAGAATGGGCAGGAATACCGTCTCATGTCAAAAGTTGTGGTCAATGCCACAGGTGTATTTGCTGACGACATCCTGCAAATGGAAACCCCGGGCAGCCCCAAAACATTGTGTGTGAGCCAGGGCGTACACCTGGTGCTCGATAAAAAATTCTATCCTTCAGACGATGCATTGATGATACCCGAAACAAGCGACGGGCGGGTATTGTTTGCTGTGCCCTGGCATGACCATGTAGTGGTTGGCACTACCGATACACTGGTTAAAGACGCTTCGCTTGAACCGGTGGCGCTTGAAAAAGAAATCTCCTTTATACTTGAAACAGCCGCTGCCTATTTTATCAAAAAGCCGGAACGCAGCGATGTACTCAGCGTATTTGCCGGGCTCCGGCCGCTGGCTGCGCCGCAGAACGGTAAACAGAAAACCAAAGAAATATCCCGCAGCCATAAAATCGTTGTATCCACCGGCCGCCTCTTTACCATTATTGGCGGCAAATGGACCACTTACCGGAAAATGGGAGAAGACATGGTTAACCGCATAGAGCAGGAAATGGGTTGGAAGAAAAGTCCTGCCGGCACTGCAAATCTTTCCATACATGGTAAGGCGCTTAACATGAACTGGAAGGATCCATTCTATTATTATGGCAGTGAAGCGGCCCGACTTACATCCATGATGAACGGGAATGCCGACACCTGGATCAGTGAGAAGCTGCGCATTCATGAAGTGCAGGTAGTGTGGGCAGTAGAACATGAAATGGCCAGAACACTTGAAGATGTGCTGGCCCGCCGTACCCGGGCATTGCTGCTGGATGCAAAAGAAAGTATGCGTATTGCCCGACCTGTTGCCGCGATCATGGCAATCGTCCTCAACAAAGACGAGCACTGGATCAATGAACAGGTAAAAGAATTTACGGAACTGGCAGACCAGTACACGCTTCATTAAGTTATTATGAACTGTACCAATGGAGCTTTAAGGAAAGCGGTTGAGGTATACCTTGCCGCCTCAAAAAAGAAAATCTATACACGCCAATCTCATCAATCAATATTCCAAGCTTATGAACCAGATTTCTACCACAGGCAAACGCTCCATGGTTATTAAACCAATGGTATTGTGTGCATTTTTTTTACTGATCAGCCATTTTGTGCTGGCGCAGGGGAAGATAACCGGGGTTGTAAAAAATGCCGCTAATGACCAACCGGTAGTAAACGCATCGGTACAGGTAAAAGGCACACAAACGGGAACCTTTACAGACAACAAAGGTGCATTTAGCATCATGGCCTCGCAAAACCAGGTACTGGTGATCAGTTCCGTTGGTTTTGGGACAACCGAATTCAGGGTGGGTAAGCAAAATAATGTAAGCATAACCGTTTCCGAAACTACATCTCAACTGGATGGCGTGGTCGTAACGGCTTTAGGCATCAGGCGCCAGGAAAAAGCATTGGGTTACGCGGCGCAGGCGATCAAGGAATCCGATTTGAGCGATGCACGTTCCAACAACTGGGTTGGCGCACTCTCTGGTAAAGTGGCCGGTCTTAACCTGCTTTCTTCCGGCTCCGGTCCGCTCAATTCTACGCGTGTTTCTTTACGCGGCGATGCTTCTATGAATCCTGATGGCAACAATGCACTCATCGTGCTTGACGGTGTTCCTATGAACAGCCGCACTACTACATCCGGTGTAAGCAGCGCGTATGGAGCAGGCTCGGGGAATGATGTGCCGGTCGATTTTGGAAACGGGATCTCTGACATCAACCCGGACGATATAGAAAGTATCACCGTGCTGAAAGGACCCGGCGCAACCGCGCTTTATGGAAGCCGTGCTGCCGGGGGTGCACTTATCATCACCACCAAATCGGGCGTGAGAAAAGACAAAGGCATCGGGGTTACAGTAAACACAAATGCCAGCATCAATACGGTTTTGCGCTGGCCCGAGTATCAGTATGAGTATGGCCAGGGAACGGGCAAGGCATTAAATGCAGCGGGACAGTTTTACTATTCCTACGGCGCCAGTGCTGACGGAGCCAGTACCAGCGGTACCAGCAGTGCGTTTGGTCCGCGTTTTAACGGCCAGCAGTATTTCCAGTACGATCCGGAGAGAGAAGGGCAGGGAGCGGCCCGTACGCCATGGGTTCCTTATAAAGACAATATCAAAGGATTCTTCCGTACGGGTTCTACCATCACCAATAATATTTCGCTGGAAGGCGGGGGCGAAAACGGTTCTGTGCGCGCGTCACTCACACATTCCCGGAATGAGTGGATCATGCCCAATACCGGCTTCCAGCGTGTATCCGCGGCGCTTAGCGTGAACCAGAAAGTTTCTGACAAGCTGAAGATCAACGCCAAGATCAATTACAGCAACAAAAGCAGCGACAATCTTCCGGCAACGGGTTATAATAACCAGTCCATTGCCTATTTCATGATCTTCCAGAACCCTAACGTAGATCTCGCCTGGTACAGGCCCATCTGGAAAAAAGGATTTAACCAGATAGACCAGGTACACCCTTTCAGTTCCTTTATAGACAATCCTTACCTCATTGCGTATGAGATGACCAATGCCGTAAAGAACAATACGTTTGTTGGAAATATTTCAGGTACCTACGAGATATCCAAACACATGGACGTGATGCTTCGCTCGGGAATCAATATGAGCAATGAACGCAGGCAACAGCGCCGTCCCTACAGCACGGCCAATTTCAACAAAGGAAATTACAAAGAACAAACCCTGTTCGATTATGAGTTGAATACCGACCTGCTGCTTTCTTACCGCAACACCATTGGCAGCAACATCACCGTTTCAGCTACTGCCGGCGGTAATATGCTGAGCCGTGAATACAAAAGGGTTGATGGAAACGTAGAAGGGCTGGTAATACCCGGCGTATACAAACTAAGCAACGGGGTGAGTATACCGCTGATGACAAACGTAGCCGCCAATAAAAAAGTGAACAGCGTATACGGAACCGCATCTTTTGGTTATAAGAACCGCCTGTTTGTAGATGTTACGGGAAGAAATGACTGGTCGAGTACACTGCCACTCCAGAACAATTCTTTCTTCTATCCTTCCGTAAACACAAGCATGATATTAAGCGAGCTGTTCCATCTTCCCAAGATGTTTTCTTTTACCAAACTTCGTTTTTCTGTGGCGCAGGTGGGTAATGACACGGACCCTTATAAGACCAGCAAATACTATGGCGCCAGTGATTTCCCCAGCTCGGGTTCTGTTCCTACGCTGTTACACAACGTAGATTTCAAACCGGAAATCTCCACCAGCTTTGAAGCAGGTCTTGATGTCAGGATGTTTAAAAGCCGGTTGGGTCTTGACCTCGCTGTTTACAGCAATACAACCCGCAACCAGATTCTGGAAGTACCCCTGGATCCAACCACCGGTTATTCCCGTGCCGTATTGAATGCAGGCGCAGTTCGTAACCAGGGAGTGGAAGTGATATTGAATGGACAGCCCGTTAAAAAAAGAAATTTTACCTGGAGCAGCTTTGTCACCTTTTCCAAAAACTGGAACAAAGTACTGGAACTGGCTGAAGGTATGGATGGCAAACAGGATATCGGCTACGGCGGTAACGCAACCATTCAGGCAAGAGTGGGTGGTACCACCGGCGATATTTATGGGTTTGGTTTTTTGCGTAGTCCGGACGGACAGATTGTGTACAACAGCGCGGGTCTTCCCGCAAGGCCGGCAGAGATACAATATATCGGCTCTGCCTACGCCGATTGGAAAGCCGGCTGGAAAAATGAATTCAGTTACAAAGCCTACCGTTTCAGTTTTCTGTGGGATGGACAAATGGGTGGCAGGATCTACTCGCAAACACATCATAAGATGACCGAACAGGGCAAACTCAAACACACATTGCTCGGACGTGAGGAGAACTACATTATCGGGCAAGGGGTGATACAGAACGCGGACAAATCCTATTCGCCAAATACAAACAAAGTATTGCCTGTAGATTTTTATGCCGATTATTATCGCCGCGCGAATGTGGAAGCGAACACGTTTGATGCCTCTTACCTGAAGCTTCGTGAAGTGCGTATTGAGTACAGTTTTCCAAAAGACAAACTCGGCAGGTTCTTCAAACAGGCCACGATTGCGTTGTATGGCCGCGACCTGTTAATGATCTCCAGCTTCCCGGTGTTTGATCCGGAAACGGCTGCGCTGAATGGCGCTACTATTCTGCCAGGTGTGGAAATAGGGCAATTACCTTCCACGAGAACAATGGGCATTAACCTTACCGTTAAGTTCTGATGCAATTAATCACTATTCAAGAAAATACTATGAAAAGAATACAAAACATACTGGTAATGATCGCCATCTGCGTTTGTTCCGCCTCCTGTGTCAAAGACTTTGAAGAGGTAAACACAGACCCCAACCGTATCAACGAGATCAGCCCGGGCACTTTGCTCAACCCGATCATCTATGAAGTATCCGCATTCAATATGCAGAAAAGCGACGACTTCACTTTTAACCTTATGCAGGTGATGCTTCCTTTCCCGAGTACTTCGGGTGGAGTGCACCGTTATGATATTACGGAAAGTGCGGGCAATTCTACCTGGTCCACTTATTACCGCTGGCTTACCAACGTGAAAGAAATGGAAGCATCGGCCATTAAATTCGGCGATGTAAATTACCAGGCCATCGCGTTAACCCTCAAAGCCTGGATCTACTCCAACCTCACCGATTGTTTTGGTGATGTGCCAATGGAAGAAGCCGGCCGCGGCGATGAAGGAATATTCAGACCAAAGTTCAATACCCAGCAGGAAGTTTACACCCGTATACTCGCAGATCTTGAGCAAGCAAATGGTCTCTTCCTGACCACCAAACCTATGAGCTATGGTACCGAGATTCTTTTCAATAACAATGTAACAAGCTGGAAGCGCTTTTGCAATTCATTGTACATGCGTTTGCTGCTTCGTGTTTCCAAAAGAACGGAAATGAACTCGTTTACAAAACTGCGCGAGATCATATATAACCCTACCAAATACCCGGTGTTCACTGCGAACGACCAGGCCGCAGTTTTAAAAGTAACGGGGGTAACACCCAATGTTTCTCCATGGGGACGTGCGATAGATTTTACCACATTCCGCGCAACAGGAAGATTTTTTACTGATCAGCTCAACCTGCTCAATGACCCGCGCCGTGCTCGATGGATCACACAGGCAAGATCCCTTAACGGTGTTACCCAAATTGGTTACCAGGGTATACCGAGCGGCTATACAGGCAGCGATGCTCAATTTGCCTATTTGCCCTCCAACTTCCTGGTGTCACTTGTTACGGCTCCTATGACCTGTATACTTATGAGCTATGCAGAAGTAGAATTTATTAAAGCCGAAGTTGAGTTCAACGCTGCCAATGCTGCCGCGGCAAAGGCGGCCTATGAAAAAGGCGTAAAAGCGTCTATGGAACAATGGGGCGCTGTATTGCCAGCGGATTATTTCAACAATGTGAATGCGGCGTATAACAATACATTGGAACGCATCATGCTTCAGAAATATTTTGCACTGTTCTTTACAGATTTTCAGCAGTGGTTCGAATACCGCAGAACCGGTTTTCCTGTATTGCCCGTTGCAGCGGGAATGGTAAATAACAAAGTGATGCCCGTTCGTTACCAATACCCGGTTAACGTGCGGTCAACCAACACAGAAAATTACCAGAAAGCGGTAGCTGCTATGGGTGGTGATAATATCAATGTAAAAGGATGGTGGGAGAAATAGGTGGAATTTTTGACAGTTCTGATTAACGATAACTTACCCCTGGCATTCTCCAGAGAACGTGAGGGGTAAGTTTTGATACGCGCAACCCGCGCACAATCCTTTATCCGCTGGCTGTAAAAACCATGAAAGGCCTGCGCTGCCTGCGTTACGCGGTTTTGCCGAACACAAAAAAACCGACCACCTGTTTATTGAAAACCTGCCGGCATCGTATAAAAAAAGTGCGTGCCACAGACCGTTTTGGAAATACGTATGAGGCAGTTGCGTAGAAAAATTGTTGATTGATAAGCATCGACCCGGTTTGCCTCCTCTCGGCAACTGCATTACCCTTTCATCACAGAAATGCACGTATGATGTGATGATGCACCAACCTGTGAGTCAGTCGTTCCTACGATCACAGAAAGGAATGCTATTTGTATTTTTCGTAGAATTGGTTGACGAACAATTCCTGCGGGTCATATTTTTTCTTTAGGCTGAAGAAGCTTCTGGCAGATGGATAGGCATGATACAATTGGTTCTTTTCTGCATGAAGACGGTAAGGCAGGTAATAGCTGCCACCCAGGGAAATCGCTTTACTGGTCAATACCTGCGCCAGCAGTGCCATCTCCTTGTCTGCGCTGGCTGTCCTTGCCTGGTTGAATAACATAACAAAGCCAAATACTTCATCCTGCGCATAAGGGAGAAAACTGTCTTCGTCTTTTTTTACATTCCTTAAGGTGATATTGAGCAGGTCCACACGGTAGGCAGGAAGTATCGTTCGCAAGGCACTGATAAAAGCATCTACGCTTTGTTTGGGAATGAAATATTCCTGCAGGATATCAGTATAACCCGTATCGGTATTCTGGTATATTTCCACGCCTTCATTGAGGAGTTGGTTGCGGGAGAAAAGTTTGTTGTTGAGCAGGAACCTCCCCGCTTTTTCTATTTTCCAGCGAAGCTCTTTGCCATAGTTGCTGTTGACGGAGCTCCTGAATATGGTTCTGCGTAAGGCGGCGAAACCATTTTTCTTTACGGGTTTCAATTCGGCTGTTTCATCTGTTTGATAGAGGGAAATCATCGCCTCCTGCATAAAGTGCGCGGGATTGATATTGATGCGACCATACATTAGTCCTGCACCCTTATTAAGCTGTGCCAGGCTATCAAATACTTTACAGTATGCATTACTTTTCAACGTGAACTGGTGTATGCGGTACATTTTATTGGCAACTACGCGCAGCTCTGCATCTACGATCACACCAAATAAGCCATATCCCCCCAGCACAAGCGAAAACAGTTCTTTGTTCTGTTGCCGGTTGCAGGTTAGGAGTTCGCCATTGCTGTTTAAGATTCTGAATGTCTCCACAGTTGATGCGATCGGCGGTGCATTGGGTTGCCAGCCATGACAATTCACGCTGATCGATCCGCCAACAGAAAAGGAATTATTGGATTGCATCACTGCCACCGATTTTCCGATCCTGTCGAGAAAAGGAATGATCTCAGCCCATCGCGCACCTGCTCCTGTCCATAAAGTACCCGTTATGCTGTCATACCTGATATAATTCAGATGCTTCATATCGAGCACCAGTGCGTTTGGATAGATTGTATGCCCTCCCATAGAGTGACGTGCACCGGCAATGGAAATTTTTTTATGTTGTGCGGCGGCTTGTTTGATCAGCATTGAGAGCTGCGCAATGGCAGTATCGGAATTTTCCGGCACTGCAACAATAGAATCGACCTTGGTTTGATTGAGTTTGCTGGCATCATTGGTATAGCCTGTTCGGATTACCTCCTGTATCTTTTTATCCTGAAAATAGGTATAGAAAAGAAAGACAACCGGTGGGCCCACCAGAAACAACACTACAATAACGGCAGCGAGCAGTATTTTCCGCAACCATGATCGGGATAACATGTGTGGGTCTTTACGTATGAAGACAACGGATCAGATCAATAACAGGGGGTATATTGTTTATGCTGGTATTCTCAATGTGATCATCTTGTCGGATGATACTGCAGAACGTCTCCTTATAACCTAAAGAAGAATGCTCCATAAAATGATCTCTTCACCGTCTGGGCACAGCAGTTTATGTCAATGTTTCAGGATGGGTTGCGCCTGGGTTCGGGCAATGTCAAGCTATGCATCAGCGAGTTGGTCGGTTATTGCGCTACGGGTGGTTGAATTATAATTTCCTCACCATAATATTCCGGTACCAAACATCATTACCATGATCCTGCAATGCAAATCGTCCTTTAAACACTTTTCCAAAATCGGGCCACTGTTTGAATTTACTATTGGCGATCATCTGCCTCCAGTTGTCATCTCCATAAGTGGTAGATAAAACGGTCACACCGTTTAGTATAAAATCAAGTTTGCCATTATTACTGATAATTTCACCGGTATTCCACTCACCCACAGGTTTGGTTACGCCTTCGGTACCGGCTATCAGGTCGTATAGATTACCGGAGCGGTGTTTGTTTATTTTGCCGTCGGGATGACCATCGTTGTCCAGCACCTGCATTTCAGGCCCTGTATGGTAAGTCTGTTTGTATTTAAGGGTGTCTTCCTGCACCCAGAAGATCAACCCGCTGTTGCCGTTTTTGGCAATCTTCCAGTCGTATTTAAAATGAAAATTCTCAAATTCTCCATCGGTCACAATATCTCCGGAACCTTTCGACCCCGGTTCTTTTTTCGAACCGTTGAAAAAGATGGCGCCGTCCTCTACTTTCCAGGCCGCATTCATGGGTTTGTGTCCATAGGCATGCCAGCCGTTCAGGGTTTTTCCGTCAAACAGCGATATCCACCCATTCTGCGGTTCCGCGGTTTCTTTTTTAACAACACTGTCATTGATCGTGGCGCTGTTATCGGGCGCATTACTGCATGAGAAAAAAGAAACGGCAGTGATGGCAATCGTTGATATGATTCTCATGTAGTTTTTATTTCTTTAGTAAAAGAATATATTTCACCATCTGCTTTGCATCGGCCTCACTTAAGGTTGCGTGTGGCGTCATGGGAATGGTACCCCAAACACCCTGCCCACCATTAATGATCTTGCCTGCAAGCAGGGTAATGTTCTCTTCTGTATTTTCATACTTGGCCGCCACATCCCTGTACGAAGGACCCGTGAGTTTTTCACTTACCTTATGGCAGGTAAGGCAGTCCGACTGGGCAATTAACTCCAATCCTTTCTGGTAATCAGGGTTGGCGCTGTTATCTGTTGCAGCCGGCGCGGCAGTAACGGATGCTGTGGCATCTTTGTTGTCTGAAGCGGATTTGTCGTTGCCGCAGCCGGCCACAACGGCCAGCATGGCAATCGCTACATAGTACTTTTTCACGTGCAATTGTTTTTTATCGTTACAAAAATATACGCTTGCTATCAACCATAGACCATGGTCAACGGACTACCTGCAAGGTATTAATCAATTCCTAAAATGCGACGATTAAAATTTTCATCTGAACCTGTACCCGCAAAATCATCAAATGCCTTGTCGGTTACTTTAATGATATGCTTTTTTATAAAAGGCGCTCCTTCTGCCGCGCCCGTTTCCGGGTGTTTGATGGCGCATTCCCATTCCATTACTGCCCATCCCTTATAATTGTATTGCGCAAGCTTGCTGAAGATAGATCCAAAATCAACCTGTCCATCACCCAGTGACCTGAAACGCCCGGGCCGGTTAATCCAGTCCTGGTAGCCGCCATAAACGCCCTGCTTACCTGTACGGTTGAATTCCGCATCTTTTACATGGAACATTTTTATGCGTTCATGGTAATGATCTATATAGCTGAGATAATCCAGGCACTGCAAAACAAAATGCGAAGGATCATACAATAAACAGGCACGTTTGTGCTGGTTTACTTTATCCAGGAACATTTCATAGGTAATGCCATCATGGAGGTCCTCACCCGGGTGAATCTCATAACAAAGATCCACACCATGTTCATCAAATACATTCAATATGGGTAACCAGCGTTTGGCCAATTCTGTAAAACCCGTTTCCACCAGTCCGGCCGGTCTTTGTGGCCAGGGATATACGGTATGCCACAATAGTGCGCCGCTAAAAGTGGCATGCGCATCAAGCCCCAGGTTTTGCGAAGCTTTGGCCGCAAATTTCAATTGTTGCACCGCCCATTCCGTTCTTGCTTTCGGATTGTTGCGTACATTATCCGGCGCAAACCCATCAAAAGAGGCATCATAGGCCGGATGTACCGCTACCAGTTGTCCCTGTAAATGTGTAGACAATTCAGTTATCTCCAAGCCAGCCGCGTTTACAATGCCTTTGATTTCGTCAGCATAGGTCTTGCTTTCCGCTGCCCTTTGCAGATCAATGCAGCGGCTGTCCCAGGTAGGTATCTGCACCCCTGTAAACCCCAATGAAGCCGCCCATTTACAGATATTGCCCAAAGAATTAAACGGTGCCGTATCGCCCATAAACTGTGCAAGAAAAATTCCGGGACCTTTGATATTAGTCATGTTTTCTGAGGTTTAAGTTGATTGAGACATTTCGTGAATCGTGAGACGTGAGTGAGGTGCGGTAGGTGAAAAGTGAGAGGTGAAAAGTGAGAGGTGAAAGGTGAGAGGTGAAAAGAGAAAGCACCCGTTAAACAGCAAACCCTTTTTTTGACTTCTCACTTTTCACTTTTGACTTCTCACTTCTCACTTCTCACTTTTGACTTCTCACTTCTCACTCCTGACTTTCCCCCTACACCACATACTCCGTCCATTTCTTCTCCGATACCGCAGACGCCACAACGTTGTCGATGAATGCCATGCCGCGGACGCCTTCGTCAACGGAGGGAAAATCCAGCATTTCTTGGGATGGCGTGGCGCCATCGATGCGTGCACCCAGTGTGAGCGCGAAGTTGCGGTAGATATTGCCGAATGCTTCGAGGTATCCTTCCGGGTGACCGCCGGGTGTACGGCAGTTATGGGTTGCATAATCGGAAAGCCGTCCCTTGTAATTTCCACCTGCACGCAGGATCTGCGCGGGTTGATCCAGCCATTTTACCAATAGGGTATTGGGTTCATGCTGCGCCCATTCAATGCCGCCCTTTTCACCATACACGCGGATCTTTAAAGCATTCTCTTCACCCGCGGCAACCTGCGAAGCCATCAGCACACCGGCTGCGCCGTTGTTGAATTTCAGCAATACGTTTCCATCATCATCCAGCGCGCGGCCCTCCACCATAATGGAAAGGTCTGCGCAGAGATGCGTGATCTGTAAACCGCTGATATATTCTGCCAGGTGCGCGGCATGTGTACCGATATCACCCATACATCCGCTTTTGCCCGATTTCTTAGGGTCGGTGCGCCAGGCGGCCTGCGCATTGCCCTCGCGTTCCGTTAGCTGGCTGAGCCATCCCTGGGGGTATTCCACCCATATTTTCCGGATCTTACCCAATACCCCATCTTTGATCATGGCTTTGGCCTGTTTCACCATCGGGTACCCGGAATAAGTATGGGTAAGGCAAAGCAAAAGGCCTGTCTCTTTTACTTTCTGCTGCAACTGTTTCGCTTCATCAATCGTAAACGCTATCGGTTTTTCAATCACCACATGAAACCCATTGTCCAGTGCGGCCATGGCAGGCGCGAAATGGGCGAAGTTGGGCGTAACGATGGTAAGGAAATCCATCCGCTTATCTGCGGGCAGTTTGCTTTCCTTCTCAATCATTTCTTCAAAATTGAGATAGCTGCGTTCTGCCGGGAGAAAAAGCATTTCTGCCGATTCCTTCGCGATCTGCGGGTTGATACTTAATGCGCCGCAGGAAAGCTCAATAAGCCCATCCATGTTTGCAGCAATACGGTGTATGGCGCCGATAAAAGCATCTTTACCTCCGCCTACCATGCCCATTCTTAGTTTACGATTCATGAATTATACTTTTTTGATAATTTCCAATGATTTTTTGATGACATTGCGTCGCGGCGACGCAATCGATGTAAAGCTTATAAAAAAAACCGATGTCTGGCAAATTTTATCAATCGGGGTTTAAAAATAAAAAATTACATTTAACAACCGATTGCTTTTCTTAATTAACCCAAATGCCATACTAACCTTATGCAAACCACTCCCCAACGAAGCCAGCTGTTTGTTGCCAGCTGTTTAGCCTTATTGGTTACTTCACTTTCTTTTGGCATCCGCGCGGGCATACTTGGCCGCCTGGGTGTAGAGTTTGAACTGAATGCCACACAGCTTGGAACCATTGCTGCCACTGCATTCTGGGGTTTCCCCCTTGCGGTGGTTATCGGTGGTTTTGTGGTGGATATCATTGGGATGAAACGTTTGTTGATCATTGCATTCCTGTTTCACCTGGCGGGCATTGTATTAACCATCTTTGCCGGGGGTTACTGGACACTGTTCCTTTCCACCCTGCTTATCGGTATTGCCAATGGAACCGTGGAAGCGGCCTGTAACCCGTTGGTGGCAACGATTTACTCCGACAACAAAACCACCAAACTCAACCATTTTCATTTATGGTTCCCGGGTGGTATCGTAATAGGTACTTTGCTTGTGTACTTTTTAGACAAGGCAGGCATTGGCTGGCAGGTGCAGGTTGGGTTAATGTTGATCCCAACACTCTTATATGGGCTGCTCTTCAGCAAACTCCAGTTTCCTGTTACAGAAAGGGTGGCGAAAGGGGTGAGTTCCGCGGAAATGTACCGTTCCCTGCTCAACCCTCTTTTCCTGGTAATGATCATACTCATGTTTGGTACGGCCATCACAGAATTATTCACCGGGCAGTGGATAGATGTGTTGCTGAAAAATGTTTCGGACAACGCCATACTCTTACTCACCATTGAAACCGGTATCATGGTCATTGGCCGCGCTTTTGCAGGCCCCGTGGTACACCGGTTTTCTCCAACGGGCGTGTTATTGATCTCTGCCATCTTATCAACCGTAGGTTTATACCTGCTGGGACATAGTACCGGCAACATGTTATTTGTGGGCGCCATCATTTTTGGTATGGGTGTCTGTTATTTCTGGCCCACCATGCTCGGGTTTGTTTCAGAAAACCTTCCTAAAACGGGGGCCGTGGGTTTGAACCTCATGGGTGGTGCGGGCATGTTTGCCGTTTCTGTGTACACCATTTTTATGGGAGGCTATTACGACAAACTGGTGGCGGATAAAATGCCGGTAGGCGTTACCACTACCGACGCGGTTGACCAGGCGAAAAAAGCAGCCGGGCCAGAAGTGTTGAATGCCACGCTGATCATTCCCATCATTCTATCGGTGGCATTTCTCTTACTGCTTTTATATATGCGTGGTAAAAAAAATACAAATTCTCAGGCAACAACCATGGCATAAACAACAAGGTTTACATTTATACGATCAATACCATATGACAAACCCTTCCAACAGGAGACGCGTTATCAAGAATATTCTCGCCGGATCCGCTGCACTGGCTGCGGGCAGCGGCCTGCAATCCTTTGCTGCAGAAGAAAAAACCTTCAAGCTGAAAGGAAATATCCAGCACTCGGTGTGCCGCTGGTGTTTCAACGACACCCCGCTGGAGCAGCTTTGTGCCTTCGTTAGCGAACTGGGAATGAAAGGGATTGACCTGGTGGGCCCTAAGGATTGGGATGTGCTGAAGAAATACAACCTTCAGTCCACCATGTGTAACGGCGCCGAACTGGGCCTCGCCAAGGGCTGGAACGACAAACAGTACCACGCTGCACTCATTAAAAATTACACAGAACATATAGACCTGGTGGCCAATGCCGGTTTTAAAAACCTTTTCTGCGCCAGCGGTAACCGCAATGGTATGGATGATGAAACCGGACTTCGCAATTGCGTGGATGGGCTGAAGCAGATCATAGGTCACGCAGAAAAAAGAGGCGTGGTATTACAGATGGAATTATTGAACAGCAAAATAGACCACAAAGATTATATGTGCGACAGAACGCAATGGGGTGTTGAATTATGTAAACGGATTGCTTCTCCCAATTTTAAACTGTTGTATGATATCTATCATATGCAGATAGATGAGGGGGATGTGATACGTACGATCAGGGATAACAACACCTATATCGGACATTACCATACCGCAGGCGTTCCCGGAAGGCATGAGATAGACGAAACACAGGAATTATATTATCCCGCCATCATGAAAGCCATACTCGCTACCGGTTTCAGTGACTATGTAGCCCAGGAATTTATCCCCCTTGAAAAGGATAAACTGGGATCATTGAAGAAGGCGGTGATGATATGTGATGTGTGAGGGAGAGCGTGAGACGTGAATCGTCAGTCGTGAGTATTAAATCCTTCACCCTGATGATTAGTGACTCAACTCACGGCTCACGAATGACGACTCACGTAAAAAGCGAAAGGTGAAAAGTGAATGGCTACAATGAAATTCATTTTTGACTTTTCACTTTTTTGTAACTAACAACCAAAAATAAAACCACGAATCATGCCCGATCAAACTTACGACGCGATCGTTATCGGTTCCGGTATCAGCGGTGGATGGGCCGCAAAAGAGCTTGCAGAAAAAGGGCTCAAAGTATTGATGCTGGAACGCGGACGCAACATTGAGCACGTTAAAGATTATGTGAATGCCAACAAAGAGGCGTGGGAGTACCCGCACCGCGGCAGAAGAACACAACAGATGATCAATGATTATCCTGTGCTGAAAAGGGATTATCCTCTGAATGAAACCAACCTTGATTACTGGGTGAATGAAAAGGAAAGTCCTTATACAGAAGTAAA
>JANPIE010000006.1:0-26304 GCA_031424835.1 Chitinophagaceae bacterium | reverse complement strand
CGCATAGGATACATGGTGCCATTGAAGTTATTAATAGAAGTAACTCTCTGCGGTTTGCTGTCTTTAAAGAGAATCTGCAATACATCTGAACTTGACTTATTTACCCCGATAAATTTTTTTCCTTCATCCTGGTTATAAAATACGTATTCAGTATTACCCCTGGCACGTATATTACTGATCTTGCCATCGGTGAACCATGCATTGATGCTGGTACCTTTTAGCTGATTATAAAAATCTGTACTGTCCACCCGGCTGATGGTGAGCGCATTTTCAAATACGTATAACCGCTCCGGTTTTTTATTGGCCGTAAACAAATAAATGGTATCTCCTGTTACCTGGTTTTCCTGCGACCAAACCACAGGTGCCCTGAACAAACGGAACACCGAATCTTTCAGTGAATAGAATAAACTGTCACACACCGCCTGCATAGAATCGGAATATATCTTTACGTTGTTATAGGCTTCAATAAATTTGTTGGTGCTGTCTGAGCCGGTGGTATCTTTTAATAGCGATGTACTATCGCGTAAGGGAGGCACTTTCCGCGTTTTCAGCAGGTCGGTTAAGCGGGCAGAATACAATGTGTCGGCCCGCACGAAAACAGAATCGCGTCCCTGCTTGATCAGCAGTATGGGGTTTTCCGTGGCCAGCAGGATGTCTTTTTTCCGGTCGGTCTTTATGTTGTTGGCAATCATGTCAAAACCCTGTGCCGTGTCTTTGCCCCTGTAAACGGCATTACCCCTGAATTCGCCAAGTTTGGTAGAATCGTCAACCGCCATATCATCTGCAGTGAAGGTATAGCTGCTGTCGTCTATCACGGACCGCTTGTAGAGAAATCCTCTTTTATTCTTCAGGTCAAAATAACCATCCTTTGTGCGGATGGTGCGGCGGCCACTGTCGCTGATGATCCGGGTAGGAGAGGTAAAGGTTGCGATCTCTGTTGCGGTATTGTATTGAAGCGTATCGGTAAACACTTTGTAATCGGGATCATTCAATACCACTTTCTTTCTGAAGATCACATCTTTTGTATCGCCATAATAGTAACCCTGGCCACTGGTGAGCACCGTTTTTTTATTTACCAGCCTGCCACTTTTTAAATAGGTTCCCAGCTTCAGGTTCACATCGTACTCCAGTTCTTCGGTAGTCAGTTCTCCTTTCCCGTCGGTAAGTTTTACTTTTTTTCGCAGGAAAGCTTTTTTTTCCTTTCCCAGGTATTTTAGATACTGGGCATAGGTGTGTATGCTATCCGCGTCATTGATATGGATATTGCCAAATGCTTCCAGTGAATTATCAACCTGGTTGAGTATCGCGCTGTCTGCGTAGAACAAAGTCTTATCCTGCTGTACGGCCACATTGCCTGCGAGTGAGATAAATTGTTTGGTAGAGTCTACCGTAAGAAAATTCAACCGGTCAGCATGCAGGATATCCAGCTTTTTGCCGTTGGCATTGGCTGAATCGGGTACAGGGCGCTGTGCTGCCGCAGCCTGTATGGATGCCAGGCCGATTAAAAAATATAATACAAATCTTGCCAATAGCTGTTTATTTGGGAATGGTATCGAGCGGGGCCATCAGTGGTTCGCTCTTGTCTTTTTTGCCAAACACGGATATGTTCACATACCGCTTCGGATGTACTCTTAGGTCATCCAGTAATATGTTTGCGCTGCGTACCGTACTGATAAGATTATTATAAAGTGTCTTGTCGTTCATCAATTTGCCCAAAGATCCTTCCTGCGAATTCACTTTGTCAAGGATATTGTTCAGTGTATTGATTGATGATTTTAGTTTGTCTACTGTGCCGGAAACATCGGCATTGGAAAAATTAGCCGTGGCTTTCTCCAGGTTGCCCAGGCTCTTTGTCACTTTATCATTGTTATCCGCCAGGTTTTTGGTAAAGCTGGATACATTGTTCAATGACTGCGCCAGCGCACCCGATTGCTGGTTAAGCATGCCCTGTATAGAAGCGGAAGATACCACCAGGCTGGCCGTGGTTCGGTTGATATTGGCAATCACTGATTGCAGGTTACCTTTGGTAGTGGGATCGAAAATGGTATTGATATTTTTCAGCACATTATCCAGGGAGTGCAGCGTAACCGTGATTTGTTCACTCACAGGCCCCAATTTTCCCATTACATCACCCAGGAGCCCCGCGGAAGAGGCTGTGAGTAATGTATCGCCGCTTTTCAGGTATTGGGCGGCATCACCCAAAACCACGTTGATACTGGGTGACCCCAGTGGGTTTTCTTTGATGGAAGCCACAGAATTTTTAGGGATATTGTAATCTTCCTTCAGTTTAATGGCCACGATGATCTGGGAGAGGTTCTTGTCTTTATTTTCTATATCAAATACAGAGCCTACCTGGAAGCCGTTTACAAATACAGGGTTGGAGATCATCAGGCCCTTGGCATCCGGATAGGGGGCATAAACTATATTGCCGGTTTTAAAGAATGTTTTCCCCTTCAAAAAATTAAATCCCAGGATCAGTAAAGTAATTGCGATAGCAGTGAGAGCTCCTACCTTGGTTTCATTCGATATCTTCATAGACCACAAAACTAAGGTTTCTTGGGAGATGGGTGTATTGAAACCCGTTAAAAATGGGTAATGGATCAGGGTGTACCATTGATGGCACTCTGCCCCGCGGCCTGTTTTTCAAGTGAATAGCGGTACCTTTTTATCGACTTCACGAGAGCTTCCGCTGTTTCACGCTGCCCGCTTTCACTGTTCAGGTAATCCTCTTCTTCGGGGTTGGATATAAAACCGGTTTCCACAAGCACCGCGGGCATGGCCACTGCCTGCAATACCCATATTCCCTTTTGCCTTTGCTTGGCCTCGCGGCTGATGCGTCCCACGTTTTTAAACTCTTCTTCTATGGTCATGGCCAGGTTGGCACTGCGTGCAAAATAACTTTGCAGTTTCATGTTGATGATCATCATTTTGGCGGGGTCAGTGGGATTAAAATCTTTCAGTTCCTTCGCCGAAACACTATCCATAAACATGTCTTCATTGGCGCCCAATGCCTCTTTGGCCGCAGCGGATTTATCCACCCCATAAATAAAGGTTTCTGTGCCTTTGGCCGGGTTAGGCGTGGTCCAGTAGCGGTATTCTTTTACTTTACGTGTATATTTTTTTCGTTTTTTTCCTTTCCCCTTGTAATATGTCTCCTCCCGGTAACCGATAAACTCACTGTGTTTGATCGGTCCACCGCCGGCATTTACATGGATACACACAAACAGGTCGCCTTTGGCCTGGTTGGCTATCTGCGCCTTACGGGTTACGGGGTCAAAAACGTCTGTTCTCCGGGTCATGATAATGTCCACATCCGGCATATCCTCTTTCAATGCCTGCTCAAGTTTTAGGGCAATAGCGAGCGCAATATCTTTTTCATGTGAATACGCCCCGGATGCCCCAAAATCAGAGCCCCCATGTCCGGGGTCTATCACGATCCGCTTCAACGGTTGTTTTTGAACCGGCAAAGCAGCGGGTATCCTGTACGACGAACAGAGTACAAGCCCAAAGCTTAACAATACCAAAGCAGCGTATTTTTTCACCAGCATATCATTTCGTTAAAGAATTATGAGAACAGGCTTTTACACATCTAAGACCTATTTTTGCCACTGACCATGATCCATCTCTACAAAATTAACGGAAAAAGCAGCCTGGGGATTTTTGTCGCGGCATATTTACTTATATTAACGTTTTGCGTAAATGCATCACCCAATAAAGGAATTTTTGCTGGTTTTTTAACGGTAAAAGATACAGTGCCCGTTAAACCCAAAACAGATTCGGCCCGCAGTCTCCGTTCCGATACCACATCAAGTAAGCAGGGAAAAGACTCTGTTATCAGGATCGACACGCTCAGGATTTCCAAAGATTCAATTGATGTACCCATTTCTTACCATGCAGATGATTCGGGTGTGCTGATTGTTCCTACCCGCGATTTTATTTTATACGGGAAAGCAAAAACGGAATACAAGGACCTGAAATTAGAGGCGGGTACCATACAATACGACCAGCAGTCACAGGTGGTGAAAGCCTATGGCTCTACGGATACTTCGGGTAGCCTCGAAAGTAAACCGCAGTTCACCCAGGGTGATCTCAAATCCATCAGCGACACCATACAGTACAATTTAAAATCGGGTAAGGCCCTTACCCAAAACACTTTTTTCCAGGAAGGAGAGATCTATGTAAACGCGGGTTACCTTAAGAAAGTAAGTGTCGATGAAGTGTTTGCACGCGATGCCCGATTTACTACCTGTAACCTTGATACACCGCATTTTGCTTTTCGCACCACCAAGTTAAAAATCGTAAATGATAAGATAGGCGTAACCGGAAGAATCTATCCCGAAATTGAATCTGTTCCCATACCCCTGATCTCATTGCCGTTTTCTTTGTTCCCGTTAAACCGTGCACGTCATTCCGGTGTACTGTTCCCCGCATTTACTGCCAGCGAGGATTTTGGTCTGGGACTGGAAGGGCTGGGTTATTACAAAGTACTGAATGAATATGCAGATATTACCGCCCGCTCCAACCTGTATTCGTATGGAGGCTGGAGCCTTAACCTGAACTCGAAATATATCAAGCGTTATAAATATACCGGTAACCTCAACCTCACTTTCCAGAATACAAAATCATTAAACCGCAGTGTTTTTGTAAAAGATGAATTTAACCGTACCAAAACATTTATGATCAACTGGAGCCATTCACGCGATAACCGCGCCAGGCCCGGAACCAGTTTTTCCGCTAATGTGAATTTTGGCAGCACCAAGTTCAACCAGTTCCTGTTAAACAATCCATTTCAGAATTACCAGAACCAGCTAAACTCATCGGTTAGTTACAGCAAGGATTGGAACGGGAAATACAATCTTTCATTAAACCTGAATCATAACCAGAACAGTGTATCGCGATTAATGAACCTTAGCCTGCCTACTGCCAATTTTAACGTGGTAACCCTGTATCCATTCCAGAATGAAAACCAGGTAGGCGCGGGTAAATGGTATGAAAAACTGGGTGTGGGCTATAGCGGTAATTTTCAGAACCAGGTTTCTTTTTACGACAGCGCATTCAGTTTTCGCCAGTTGCTGGATACCTTACAGTGGGGTGCCATCCACAACGTACCCATTACCCTCTCATTGCCTTCACTGGGGCCGCTGATCGTATCGCCCAGTATTTCTTATGAAGAACGCTGGTACGGGCAAAGGATCTTCCGCGACTGGAACCCGAATACTGAAAAAGTGGATACCAATGTGCAACGTGGATTCTATACCGCGAGGCAAATGAGTTTTGGACTGGGAATGAACACCCGGATCTTTGGTACTTACCGGTTGAAAAATACCAGTAATATCATGGCCATACGTCATGAAGTAAGGCCCACCATTTCTGTCAGTTACAAACCGGATTTTGCCGCAAAATATTTTTACAACGCAAAGGTAGATACCTCCGGAAGGGAACTGCGTTTTTCGCAGTTTGACGGAGGTGTGATCGGCTCATTTTCCGAAGGTTCGTTCGGTGGTATCAGTTTTGGCATCGACAACCTGCTTGAGATGAAAGTGAAGGATAAGAAGGATACTGCCAATAAAAAAGGCAAGAATGTAAAACTTATTGACGGTTTCGGTTTCAACTCTTCGTATAATTTTCTCGCAGACAGTTTTGCCCTGGGCAATTTTTCCATTTATGCAAGAAGCACCCTGTTTGAAAAAATAAATATTACGGCGGGCGCGAGCCTTGATCCGTATGATGTTGACAAAAACGGCGACCGGGTAAACCGCATTCTATGGGATCCGGGCAAATTTAAATTCGGAAGGATCACCAGCGGAAGCCTGGCCATTTCAACTTCCTTTGCGAGTAAATCGAGGGATGGAAAAGAAAGTGACAATGAACGGGAATTGCCGGTGGATCCTTTTATGACGCCCGACGAACAACAACGACAATTGCAATATGCCAGGGCAAACCCCGCAGAGTTTACCGACTTCAATATTCCCTGGTCAATATCATTATCCTATTCGCTTAATTTTAACCGTGTGCTGAAAAGTGATTACAGTGGCTTTGAAACACAAACCTATTCAAGTGTAAATTTCAACAGCGATTTCAGTCTTACCCCCAAATGGAAGATAGGTGGTAATGGTTATTACGATTTTGCGCAGGGCAGGCTGCAGCAATTAGGCATGTTCATAACCCGCGAAATGCATTGCTGGCAACTGTCCATCAATGTTACCCCGCTTGGCCTGTACCGTTCCTTCAATATCATGTTCAGCCCCAAATCCGGTATCCTCCGGGATCTGAAAATCAACAGGAGCCGGACGTTTACGAACTACTAGAGAGTGGGGAGTCTGGAGTTGGGAGTCTGGAGTTCTCGGGTTCACGTTTACTGTTAACACAAAACGAACTCCAGACTCCAAACTTCAAACTCCAAACTGATAATGCTTCCACATTTGCTGAAACACCGTCTCCTTCAGTTCCGCGGCAGAGATGTTAGTGGATTCTACGGCGGGAAGAAAATGCATTTCAAGCGGGTGCGGAAACAGGTAGAAAAATTTATTGGCAGGCAATACTTTCCCGGTGTGAAATAGCACAGCAGGCAGTACTGGTTTTTGGGTATCAACAGCCAGGCGAAAAGCGCCGTCATAGAATTTTTTCAGGGGATCCTGCGTGCGGTTGCGGGTGCCCTCAGGATAAATGACCATATCCAGACCTATGGCGAGCATCTGCTTCATTTCTTCATAACTCTTACGCCTGCTGGCATCACTGTTCCTGTCTACCAGTACGCTACCAAAAGTATACACCCACCCGAAGACCGGTATTTTTGCAAAACTTTTTTTGGCGATGGTTTTGTTGGCCCTTGGCATGAACGGTGTACTAACGGGTACATCCATCAGACTGTTGTGGTTGCATACCACAACATAGTTTATGCCCTTTTTAAAGTGTTGCTTACCCCTTACAGTGAGGGGACAACCAATCAGGTGCAGGTATACAAACATCCATACACGGGATACATGCCGGTGCCATTTTGCTTTGGCAGGATCTTCCAGGAAAAAACAGCCCGCATAAAAGACAATAGCGATCAATAAAGTGCATACAAACAAAACAAGCGCCCACAATGCCCATATCCGGCCGAATATCTCTGCGAATAGCGAACTCTTTATGTTGGATGTCTGTGTCTTTGTCATAATGGTTTACATCATCTACGGAATCCAGTTGATCGGTTCCAGTTGCTGCGCTTTTAACAACTCGTTTGTACGGCTGAAATGTTTACAGCCGAAAAAACCTTTGTCGGCACTGAAAGGAGAGGGGTGCGCCGCTTTCAATACATGGTGTTTGGTTTCGTCTACCAATACCTGTTTTTCCTGCGCAAATTTTCCCCACAATAAAAACACGATACCTTCTTTTTCTTCGGAGAGTTTTCGTATCACGGCATCAGTAAAATCCATCCATCCAAATTTTGCATGACTGGCCGGTTCATTTGCACGCACGGTTAGAACGGCATTCAATAACAATACCCCCTGCTGCGCCCATTTGGTAAGGTTGCCGGTTTTGGGAATGGGTATGCCAATGTCTGCATGCAATTCTTTGTAGATATTTACAAGTGATGGTGGTGGCGCAATGCCATCTGGTACAGAAAAACTCAGTCCATGCGCCTGCCCGGGATTGTGATAGGGATCCTGCCCCAGTATCACCACTTTTACTGCATTAAACGGAGTCTGGTTAAATGCATGGAAGATCATCGATCCGGGCGGAAAAACAGTAGCGCCGGTAGCCTTCTCGGTTTTCAGATGCGCCGCTACCTGCAGGAAATAAGGTTTGGTAAACTCATGCTTCAGCGCCTCTTTCCAGCTCGCTTCGATTTTTACATCCATTTGGTGGGGTTATGGTGAGGCCGGGGTTCGGTTGCGAATGTACTGAACAAAAAACTTTTCCGTTACTGTTGGCGATAGAGTTTATTTATCGCCAACAGGAAAACATTGCCATAATTGGCCAATCAATCCCCGCATTCATTTGTTTCGTTGTAACCGGGCGTTGAAATAAGCTATTTTAAAATGGTCACACTCCCCGATATGGGTGTTCTCCCCGGTGCGAGCCGGATAATATAGTAGTAGGTATCAGCGGGTAACACTATGCCGTTATACCTGCCATCCCATGGCTGACCATAGCCTACAGAGCTGTAAACCATCCTGCCATTTCTGGTGAATACCTCCACCATGCAATTGGCATAATAAGCAAGAATGGGCACGGACCAATTTTCGTTTACCCCGTCACCATTCGGACTAAACGCATTGGGCGGAACCACCGGTGGGTCTATAATTACGACGTTTACAGGGTTAACGGTGCTGCAGCCAAACAGGTCACTGGCCTTAATATAGTAAGTGCCGGAAACGGCAACCTGCCGGGGTTGGGTAAACACTTTACTTGCCCGGTCATCCAGCCAGAAAGAATAGTTCCATTGCGGGTTGGCGGGAACTGTTGTAGTAAGATCAACCGTAGCCGGCCGGGTGGTGGGCGGTGGGTCCGTTACGGCAAATGCCGGGAAAGTGTGTACAAAAAGTTTTACCGGCCGTACCACAGCGCAGCCGCTTTTGGTCAGCGCTTTTGCATACACAACAGTGTTGGCTGTAAATACCTGGTTCATGGCTACAGGGAGGGTTGCCGCTGCATCATGCCAGTAAGAAAATTGGATGGCAGGATCGCTTCCTGCCACAGCATTCGCATTACTGAATAGCAATTCTGCGCAGGCATGCACATCAGCGATAACGATCAAAGGGGCTTCGCCAATATGTATTGTTACAGGTAAAATGGTATGGCAGCCGGTACTGTTTACTGCTTTGATAAAATATTTTCCACTACTGCTGATTGTTTGCGGGTTGCTCATTAAAATAGTAGCGCTGGTGTCGGTCCAGTAACTAAACGATAAACCTGCTTCGCTCCCAGCGGTTACCGCAGGTGCAGTTATGTCTGCAGCAGAAGGTGCACAAACAGATAGGGGTGTGGCGATCACCAATGCAGGCGCTTTCTTCATCAAAACATATATCGGCTTGGTTTCTGAACAACCCGATGCAGCGGTTGCCTTGATGTAATAACTACCCTGTTTGGTAATGGTCATCGGGTTCGATAACATCTGTGCCTGCGTGCTGTCTGTAAAATATTGAAGGTAGAGCCCAGGCGTACTTCCTGAAGTAACAGACGATGCAGTAATGTCCGCACCGCTCGATTGACACGCCGCAAGCGTATCCACCAATTGAAGTTTCATGAAGTCATTGGCAGAAACAATGGTGGTTTGTAATGTATCCTGGCAACCCTGTCCGGGAAAAGGAAGGATCTCCAGCTTATATTGTGTATTACCGGGCGGCGCCGGGTCAAGCCGCAACGTGTTGCCGGTACCCAGCAAATTAGCTGATTGATCAAACCATTTGTATTCTTTAAATCCATAGGGCGCTTTCAGCATAACGGCACCGCTTCCATTGCAGTATATATTACCCGTTATGGGCGTAGTGCAGTTTTCATCCACATCCAGGTAAGCATATCCAAAATGCACTCCCTGCGTGCAATCGTTCACCGTAAATTCCAGCCGGATAGATTTGCCTGCAAAACCTGTAAGCTTGATGGTAACCGGTGCCCAGTCTTTGTAGAAAATATTGGACTCCACATTCGATTCTTTAAAGCCCGGCAATTTGTCGTCGGCAATAAATTGAAACGAACCGCATTCCAGGTATTTATTATCCGTAACATCAAATACCCGGGAAGTAAATTTGGGTTGCTCATGGTCCCTGTGTTCTGGATTCTGCAGCACCACAGCATAATTAAAGATGATACTGTAGTCATTCTGCCCGGCTGGCACCGTAAAAGTATAAAGTATGCCCTGGGCCTCCGCCTGCGCCCCGCTGTTTCCCAGCTTGATGGAATAGCCGCTTCCGTTTGGGCAATTTACCGGAAACCGTCCAAAGGTATCTACTGCATGTGGCGATGCATTTTTATATAAGGTATGTTTACCGGGAATGGCTGCTGAAGGCGTGGTAGTAACGATGCCCTGTGAATTAATGTTACCATTCAGGCAGGTCCAGTTGGCAAAATTTCCTCCCTCAAAACCAATATTTACCGGGCAACTCTGGCCAGTCAGATAACCACTGATGAAAAGCATCATCAATAAGGTCAGAACCCCTGGCAATACCCGTTTCATTGGTGCAGGATTAATGCAATGTTTTGTGAGCATAAAATGAGACCATGTTCCTGTCGTCAGTTTCGGCCGGTGGCTCACCTGATAATGGTTATACTGCCACCCAGCACGGGCAATTCATTATTAAGCCTGATCACATAATAGTAGGTTGCCACCGGCAGGTCCTTGCCGTTAAGTTTACCGTCCCAGGGCTGTGTATACCCGATGTTGGAACGGAACACCACGCCCCCGGATCGGTTGTATATTTCCACAATGCATTCAGGGTAGTATGCAAGCTGCGGAATTCTCCATACATCATTCGTGCCATCGCCGTTTGGTGTAAATACATTGGGTGCATCGATGATGGGATCCAGGATTTTTACCTGCACGGGTTGCAGAACCGAACATTCAGGAATAAGCTGGCTATGCCCCCCGATAAAATAGCGCCCTGTTTTATCAACAGCGTTGGGTGTGAGCAGTTCCCTCGTACTCAATGAATCGAGCCAGTACGTAAAATTATAGGTTGCCGCCGTATTGGAAATAGCCCTTGAAAGATCAATCGTTTCCGGCCGGTATACCGGTGCAGGATCGCTAACTTTAAAAACCGGGAGCGGCTCCACATGTACGGTAACCATTTTGGAAACCGTACAGCCGGCATTGTTCTCGGCCTGTATATAATAATTCCCGCTCTTTGAAATATTCTGGGGTGTGGTTAGGTACCGCGCACTGTTTGCGTCAAGAAAATAGGAAAAAGTTAGCCCCGCCGAACTCCCGGCTGTAACTGCCTTTGCCGTGATGTCTGCACCAGTAACCACACAGGCAGTCACCTGCGGTTTCACCACCAGGTTCAGCGGGTCGCCAGAATACACAACGGTTGAATAGATGGTGTCAAGGCATCCCTGCCCGGGATAAGGTGTTACCTCTACTGCAAATTTTGTATTGGGTTGTGGCACAGGATCCAGGTTAAGCTTGCTGTCGTTTCCCAATAGCGTGGAAAAGTTACTGTTGTACCATTTATATTCGGCAAATCCAAAGGGTGCAACCAATGTCATTTTTTCGGAATTGGGACAAAATACATTACCACTTACCGGCGCCGTGCAGTTCTGGTTTACATCCACATAAGCATAACCGAAATGTCCGCCCCGGGCACAATCATTGGTGGTAAATTCCAGCCGGATTGTCTTTCCCGCCATACCCGAAAGTTTTATAGTCACAGGAGTCCACTCTTTGTAAAAAACACTGTCTCTTACTTTCGATTCTTTGAAACCAGGCAAAGAAGCAGAAGCCGTAAATGAAAAAGAACTGCATCCGATATAATCACCGGAGTTTACATCAAAAACATTGGCCGTGAATTTGGGCTGCTCAAAGTCCTGGTGAAGAGGATCCTGGAACACTACCGCATAATTGTAGATGATACTGTAATTATCCTGGTTGTCGGGAATGGTGAAGGTGTAGCTAACCCGCTCCGCAAGGCCGCCGGTGCTGCTGTTTCCCAAAGCTATGGAGTAACCGCTGCCATTCGGGCTATTTACCGGGAAACCCCCATAATAATCGAGCATGGGGTTGGCGCTATTGGCAATCAATGTGTGACGGTTGTTGGTGGGATTAGAAGGAGTTAAACTGATTACCCCATCAATGCGGTTGATATTACCCTGGCTGCACTGCCACCCCTCAAAACTCCCCAGTTCAAACCCGATATTCGCAGGGCATTTATCCTGTGCACCTGCAAAATCGCAGATAAATATGAACATGCTTGCGAATAATAGTCTTAACATAGGTGCGGCAAATGAACGTGCAGTCCTAAAGATAAATCAATACCACTATCGTAAACACAAAAACGGGGCCTATATCAAAAAAGAAAGGGGGAAAGTCTATTTCAGACTATTGAAATAATTGAGTACGTCTGACCAGGTCTGTTCGTCTGAAAAAGAAAGTTTTTTATCCTGCGCAAATTTTACCAGTTGCGTCCATTTCTGGGATAGTTCGGGTGAACTCTTCTGGAAAAAGGCATCGAATGATTCTTTACCCAACTGCACCTCGAAGGGTTTGCCATTATTGAAAGACGGCGTTACATTATTTTTAAGGAAATAAGCCGTACTGAAGGCACCGGAACTATTCTTGGTAAGTAGTTTGGTCAGGGTTACTTTACCATAAGCTAGCGTAGACTCAAAAGAAGCAAAAGTACCTTCTTTTGCCACGGCATATTTTTCATTTGCCTTCACTGCAGGGGCTTTATCCTGCGCAAAAACTGCACCTCCACAAAGGAAAGAAGCCAATACCAGGATATGTTTTTTCATTAGGTACATACGAATACGCGTCAAATTTACACCAATCCGGCTGTTTCTTTTCGTTAAAACGTGTAAAATGCCTTAAAATTGCTGTAAAACTGCCCCTAGATCCACCACCTGCTGGCGTCACAAAGCCTGATATGTACGGGTTCACCCTTCCAAAGGTTCTGGTCAGCGGTTCTGATGCGTATCAACAATCCGTCTAAGGCAATGGCAGCTTCATAGTGTCCTCCGCTGAACATTACCGATTTCACAACGCCATGTATGCCTTCTCCTTTTCTGTTAAGTTCAAATGCTTCAGGCCGTAACAATAGCTTTTTTCCTTTGTTTTCGCCCCAGCCGAGCGCTGCCGAGGTTTCATGATCAACGAGTGTATAGCTGCCGAAAAGTGCCGCGGTGTATTCGTCGTTGGGCTGCCGGTAGATGGTGGTAGGAGAGCCTCGCTGTACCACCCGGCCATTTCGCATAACCAGGATCTCCTCTGCCCAGGATAGTGTGTCCGTTGGGTCATGCGAGGTAAGCATACAGGTGATCCCTAAATGATTCCCCAGGTCCGCGATAACGGATTTAAGGATATTCTTATGAATGATATCCAGGTTGGAATACGGTTCGTCCAGCAACAACAAACGCGGTGAACCCACCAGTAACCTTGCCAAGGCAATGCGCTGCTTTTCGCCACCCGATAGCTGGTCATTTTTTCGCTGCAGCAGGTGATCTATCCGGCAAAGTTTATAGAGCGACAACGCTTTTTGCCCAGGCAGTTTATTGGCATATTCCAGCAACTCCTCCATGCGGTAATTGTTACGCAGCTCATGGTCCTGGGAAAGATAAGCAATGGAAGGATGGCCGGGTACCAGTTGCTCATCCGGGCCCTTTACCTTTATACCGTCAAACAAAACCTGCCCGCTGTCTGGTTGCACCAGCCCCGCGATAATCCTGAGCAGCGTACTTTTACCTGATCCTGTTTCGCCCGTAACAGCAATATTTTTCCCTGCTTCCTGCTCCAGACTGATATCCTGCAACGCAAAGGACGCATTTAACTGTTTGCGGATCGATGATACGGTGAGAAGGGGCATAATCTTTTTATAAAACAAAACCCCTGTGAGCGTAACAGAGGTTTTATATACCGGCTTTGGAAGTACAAAGGTACAAAATAACATTGCATAGCCGGTCAGGAACGGTTGGCCTGGAAGAAAAAACCATCTACATTGTCGCTACTATCTCTCAGGGGTTTAATGATTCGAAAAAGGAAGGCTATGCAATTTCTGCTCAATTGCCCTATGTCACTAGATACCTCTCTGCCTGAATAAATGCTGTCACCTCACGTAGTTTTTCAAAGAAATCTCGTTGTATCTTACACGTTGAAAAAATTGACTCTAAACTGCACATTCTATGAAAAAAAGACTCTTCCCTGTATTGCTAACCAGTTTACTCGCCAGCTTTCTGATAGCACAGCAACCGGTAGAAACCAAGAAACCCAATTCTGATTATAAGCCCGCATTTGCCGGCCAGACAAGGGTGCCGGGTATTAAAACCACAACGCCTTACAAGGTGGAAAAAATTGCAGAAAAACTCGGTGCTCCGTTTGCCATTGTTACCATGCCTGATGGAAGACTTATGCTCACCTTTAAGAAAGGGTATATGCAGATTCACGACGGCAACGGCAAACTCGTTAAAAAAATTGAAGGCTTTCCGCCCATTGATGTGGTTGGCCAGGGTGGGCTTCTCGATATGACATTCGATCCCGCTTACGCAAGCAATCGCATGATCTATTGGACCTATTCAGAAAAATATGGCCCGGGCAATTGCATGGCTGTGGCCAAAGGCAAATTGAATGAGGCCGCCGGCAAAGTAGAAAATGCCACTGTTATTTTCCGGGCATTGCCTGCTTTAAATGGGGGTCTCCATTTTGGATCCAGGCTCTTATTCGACAAGTCAGGTTACCTTTTTGTAAGCACGGGCGAGCGCTCGAACAAGGAGGGACGCATGCAGGCGCAAAAACTGGAATCGGGACTGGGCAAAATATTCCGGATTACTACCAGCGGCAAACCCGCGCCCGGCAATCCTTTTATCAATACCAAAGGAGCCATTCCACAGATTTACAGTTATGGGCACCGTAACCCGCAGGGGCTTGACATCAATCCCTTAACGGGAGAATTGTGGGATGTAGAGTTTGGTCCGCGCGGTGGCGATGAGGTCAACCTGGTACGTCCAGGAAAAGATTACGGCTGGCCCAGCATCACATATGGGATCGAATACAGTGGCGATAAGGTAGGAGAAGCCATCCAGCAGAAAGCCGGTATGGAGCAGCCGGTTTATTATTGGGACCCGGTAGTATCGCCGAGCGGAATCATTTTTTACAGAGGCAACAACATTCCTGAATGGAACAATAACCTTTTTGTAGCCTGCCTTAGCGGTCTGCATGTGGCACGTCTCGTTATTAAAAACAGGAAAGTAGTGGGTGAAGAGCGCCTGCTAACCGAAATGAATGCGCGTTTCCGTGATATTACCTATGCAAACGGAATGCTGTATACCATTACGGATAGTGGAGATGTTTACAGGATCAGTAAAAAATAAACGCTATCGTTTTTCTTGGTTCTACGCATTTTGAACTCACATACTTGTTATAGTCAACACAAAAGGAAAGCTCACTGCTTTCCTTTTGTTGTTTGATGACCGGAAAAAAATATTCGTTGTTTACATGTCAAAAGGTCAATTGACATTCACGGTCACTTTCAGGAATGTAGCGGTGATGGAAGTGGCATTCTCTGAATTACTTTTATTCTGCTCATTGAATAATACTTCGAGTTCCTGCTGTAGTTCCATCGCCTTTCCATTTTTTTCGGCCGCCTCAAAAGCGTTCATCGTTGGGCCATAATATGTTTTAAACATGGTTACTAACGCTGCAGGCGAATAAGGTGCCTGAAACGTGAAAGAATCTTTCACGCACGAAATAGCATCCTTGGCTATACCCACGGCGGCAAAGCGCTCGTTAACATGCTCCTCTATACCCCATAGCATCGGGCTTACAAAACCTTCAGGTGGGGGCGGGGTGTATGCCGAACTGATTCTGAGTACCTGTGCCACCAGGGTAGGATCACCGGGGATCCAGTTGCCCATCACTATTCTTCCACCAGGCTTTGTAACCCGAACCATTTCTCTGGCAACATCTAATGGTTTGGGTGCGAACATGGCGCCGAAGATAGTTACCACAAGATCAAAAGAATTGTCGGGTAATTCCTTTAGATCCGTTGCATCACCTTCCTGGAAATGGCAATTGGTAAGGCCCTGCTCTTTGGCTTTTTTGTTGCCGGCTTCTACCAGGTTACTGGCTATATCCACACCAACAACCTGTGCGCCCAGTTTTGCCTCGGGTATGGCAGTAGTACCATCGCCGCAACCCAGATCAAGCACCTTCATGCCTTGGATGATTCCAAGTTTGTCTACCAGTTCTTCACCACTTTTCCGCATGGTATCAGCGATCCGGGTAAAGTCGCCTTTTTCCCATAATGCTTTGTTTGGGTTCATTTTTTAGGTTTATGGATGCAAACTACAAAATTCCTTCAGTGGCTGAAACAGTAAAAAAGAAAGATGCTATTACCTGCCGTGGCTATTTTTTTGCCAAGCGTCTTAAGGATTCCGTGCGGCCATGTTGACTAAGTGATCTTATCTATTTTGTGACTTTCGGAAGTGGTCTGCTAGTAAACAGTTCGATCATTCGTCATGACATTTGACAAACTGTAACCTTTCGTGTTTTTGTAATTTTGAATAACCTTTTACATTTTTGTTCGCTTTTATAGTTCATTAGTTTTTTGGAATTTCTTTCTGATAAAATGCGTTTACAGATTATAGATTTATTAGAAAATGTGGAAATATTTTTTTGAAAGACATAAACTTTATATTTTTAGAATTATAATAGAAGCAGTCTTCATAATCCCCCCGATTATTTTGCTTTTAATTCTGCATGCTATTAATACGAGCTTTTAGTTCATTTTCTTTTTCATGAGACGAACAACTAATTAGTATTAAGTTTAATTGGGAATTTATGTCTAAGAAATTCTTGGATTCTGTCCAAAAGCTGGATCATTTAATTTGTCATGAAAAGACCGGCAGCGTAAAGGACCTGGCAACAAAGATGCGGTTATCTCCGCGGAGCGTTTATAACTATATCGCACTTATGAAGTCTAAAGGAGCGCCTATTTATTATAGCCGGACAAAGCGATCGTTCCTTTACCGTGAAAACGGCAACTTCTGTTTTGGATTTTTGCGCCCGGAAGAAGATAATTTTCAACAGAATTAAATTACAATGGCAAGGTATCTATGTTTTCTTTTTTTTATTACATGTCCCGCCGTTACGATCTTCGGGCAGGGCTCATTGACGGGAAAAGTGATTGATACCGCAGAAAAAAGAATGCTGTCGGACGCAGTAGTTGTATTGATGAATGAGAAGGATTCCATGTTAGTGGCCTTTGCGCGTACAGATGCCGCCGGTCAATTTACAATTAGTTCCACCTCGTCAGGCAGGTATATTATCCTGGTATCATTAAAAAATTATTCTGATTATACTCAATTTGTTAGCCTTTCCAATGATCAGGCTGTTGATATCGGACAAATACCGCTCATTACCGTGGCCCACCTGTTAGAGGAAGTAATAGTCAGGCAAACCATTTCAAAGATCCGGATAAAAGGAGATACAACGGAATACAGAGCCGACAGCTTTTACGTGGGCCCGAATGCCACTGTGGAAGAACTTCTTAAGGTATTACCGGGAATAACGGTAGACGCCAAAGGCAATATAACAGCGAATGGAAAGCGGATAACAGAGGTACTAGTAGACGGTGAGCCCTTCTTTGGTGATGATCCTGTCCTTGTTACGCGGAACCTCCGCTCCGAAATGGTAAATAAAGTCCAGGTGTATGATAAAAAAACAGACCGCGAAGCTTTTACAGGAGTCAGCACCGGCCCACCGAAAACAGTGATCGATCTCAAGATCAAACAAGCGAAAAAGAATGGCTTTTTCGGCAACACGGTTGTGGGGGGAGGTACGGGTGGATTTTACAATACGGAATTCATGTATAACAAGTTCAGCGGGAAAGAAAAAATCTCTTTTTTCGGTGTAGCTACAAATACGGCCGGTGCGGGTTTGTCGGACCTGAATATCCAGCGTTATTCTGACAACTCAGTATTTACAAATGTCCGCGAGATGATAGATCCGTTTGATAACTGGCCGGGTAATTATAACGGAGCGGGTCTTCCGCGATTGCATACCGCAGGCATACATTACAGCAACAAATGGAATGGCGATACGCAGTCTGTAAACTTCAACTACAAGTTTGCAAGGCTGAATGTCGAGGGCCAGACCCTGTCTAATATGATACAGGCTCTTCCGGATGGAAAAAGACTTGAAAGCAATAGTGGTGAAAATTATAACAATACCCGGATGACAAACAGGGCGAATGGCTTCTACCAATTCATTCCTGATTCTACTTCTACCATTAAACTTGTTCTGGATGCCCACACATCACAGAAAAAAATATCGGGATCATTAACATCACAAACACGCGAAAATGGAACAGAACTGCTGAACAGCCTGAACAGGGGCCTTGCTTTAGATAATGGGAGCCGGACGTTCTTCGGAGACTTAGTATGGCTAAAGAAATTTAAAAAAAAGCGGCGGACCATGACTGTTGGGCTGACCGGGGAACAGAACAGCATCAGTTCATCAGGATATCTATATGCGCTTAACTATTTGTATTCGGGAACTACGGGGCAGGCAGTGACAGACACTACCGATCAGTTCAAACAAAATAATTCCGGAGAGCGTACACTTTCAACAACGCTGTCCTATACAGAACCTGTGTCAGCAAACGCAATAGTCAGTATCCAGATGGGGCAGGCCTACTATAAGGGGAATTCGGGTATTCAATCCTTCAACCGGGGATCTGGTGGATCTTACTTGCTGCGGGATTCAGCCAACAGCAGCGATTTTATCCTGGAGATTCCAAGGCAAAAACTGGACATACAGTATGTGCTTTCCATGCGTAAATACAGGTTCTCCGCTGGCAACGCATACAATTTCGATGTGTACCGTCAAAATAACCAGCATGACCTGCAGGTGCTGAAAAGACGTTTTGTGTATAATAATCCTTCCGTCGTTTTCTCGTATTCACCGGATGCGCAGACCATGCTTTCTCTGTCTTACCGGGGTGTGACAAACCTGCCTACCTTTCAGCAATTGCAGCCGCTTATCGTCAATCTGAATCCGGTGACTCGTTTTGTGGGCAATTCCGACCTGGCACCTTCCTATTCAAATTCCTTCAACCTCAGTTTCCTCCAGTTCAAAATGGTAAAAAGCCAGTCCATGTCGGTTAATCTAAGTTATAACAGCATTCATAATGCTATCGGTCTTAGCAGCATGGTGGATACCTTCGGCAGGACGGCGCTCAGGTGGATAAACTTCCAGGGTAATTATGAGGGTAACGGCGCGGTGAACTTTACACGCCAGATACCTGGCGTGGATGTATTTGCCTCATTGCGCGCATCTGTCCAGTTTGACAGAAGCGGAAGCAGCGTAAACGGTTCGCTATTCTATACAAACAGCACCCTCTATTCAGCTGGGTTACTGCTTCGCAAATCCAGGGACAGGAAGTATTCCATTTCTTTGGGTTCAGTAATCTCCTATAACAGGATCAGGTACAATACCGTAGCGCCGTTCGAAGCCAATTTTATGACATTCCAGCCTAATGTTGATATTGATTGGTACCTCGCTAAAAGATGGGTGTTCCATCTGGACGGGAGGGTGCTGACACGTCAACAGGTGCAGGGATTTGACCGGATACCTGCTGTATCCATGTTAAACGGGTGGCTGTCCGCACGTTTCCTTCAGAGGGAAAACCTGGTACTCAAGCTGGCAGTGAATAATATCCTGGACGCTAACGCGCTGAATACGCGGTTCGTAGGCCCACTGTATTCTTCACAAACTGATTATAACGTGATAGGGAGATATATTATGTTATCACTTGCATGGAATTTTGTTGGTAACAGTACCCAATCAAAAGCTAAATAATCCTGATGGCAAAACTTTTTATTATACTGACATTTGTCTTGCATACCTCCGGTGTCACCGCACAAATGATCCCGGTGATCAAGGAAGGAATTATTGAGTTTGAAAGAAAGATCAGGATATACCCTGGCGGTAGCCCTGACGCAGTAACTCAAAACATTCATTTCAGAACCACTCATTACACGCTCCGCTTTACAAAAAATAATACGGCTTACCTTCCCGCGGCTTCGAACCAGTTGCTGGACAGGACAGGCATTCAGCCTGCGGAAAACAATACAGTGTTTAGTGACAATCGTTCCCAAACCTTCCTTAGCCTGAAGAAAATATTTGATGAGCAGTTCGCTGTGGAAGACAGCCTGCCCCGGATAAACTGGAAAATTACCAGTGAAAAGCGTACCATAGCCGGTTTTGAATGCAGGCGGGCAAATGCATTGTTGTTCGACTCAATTTACATTGTGGCATTTTATTCAGATGACATCCCAATCAGTTCGGGACCTGAATTATTTAACGGACTGCCAGGCATGATCCTGGCCATATCACTGCCACATCTTCATATACACATGACCGCTACCCGGATGATAATTCAACCGGTTTCGGAATTATCCGTCCAGAAGCTTACACCTGAGCGTCCGCCCATTTCAGTCAGGCAATTAAAGGATCAATTGTTGAAAGTGTCTCCTTCCTGGGGAACAAACAGGACTGCTTATCTGGTACAGAGCCTTTTCTGAATTTAGTATTTCTTTTCCATACATCCTTTTCGATGGATCAGACTGCAATATCTGTGCAGTTAGCACGGGTATCTTTAGTATCAAATAAATCGGGTGAATTCATGAATCACAGAATCGTTTTCCGCTATTTCAAAATTCTGGTATGCACTGGGATCATCTGGCCGGGAAGTACCGGATGTAAAAACGAAGTTGATGATCCCGGATGGATAAACCCAATGCCATCTTACAGTGATTCATTAGTGCTTACAAAGATCGGCAAGAAAGAATTCAGGCTGGATACAGCTACGATTTTAAAAAACGAGAACTTCCAGTATCTGGAGAATGAAAATGCGTTGTTAAGTTACAATTCTGTAAATAGTGAACTCGTTTGTTTTGATTATGCATCGCAGAAGCTGAACTGGAAACTGGATATGACGCAACTGAAAATCCTCCCGCGCGCCAAAGGCACCATGAAGATGTATAATTTCCGTGTGTTGTCTTATGACTCTATTTTCTTTTACGACAATGATCGGAAGAAAATTATACTGTTCGATACAGCAAGGACTATCCTGAAAACATACAATGTCCAGTCTGCTGTTAATAATTATACAACCGGGAGCCCTTCATCCGGCGAGGAACTTATTGTTGGAAGGGATTCCTTATTCGTCACCTCCGCCCCGGGTGGTCGAAATACATCGAAACAACACTCGCCCCGGTTAGAAAATATTATTCTTTCTATTTCCATCAAAGATGGAGGAACCCGTCCTGTTATGAGATACCCGGACATTTACGGCAAAGCCACTTGGGGCCATTATTTTCATACGTTTCACACTACATATAACGAGACTGGTGACAAATTTCTAATCAGTTTTCCCATTGACCATGATATCCAAGTTTACAATGCAGGGAAAAAATCCGAACGGTACTACGCCGGCAGTATACATGTGCCCAGGATTGACCCTTTAATTTTTCCCGGCGGGAATGGCACTATAAAGAGTGAAGAGGAAATTATCAATTTCATTTCACAGAGGAAATACCAAGCAATAAAATATGACCGATACCGGAATGTATACTACAGGTTCGTCAGCCCGTTTGTACTTAAAAAAGATTTCGAAAAATCAAAGTCTCCGCAATACAAAAGTGAACCCATCTCGGTAATTATTCTAGATGGCAGCCTTAAAAAGGTGGGCGAAATTTCTCTTGATGCTAATATATACTCAGGTTTCTCCATGTTTATAAGCAAAGACGGCCTTTGCATACCCTTAAAAAAAAGCAATGATGAGACAATATATTTTGACATTTACACGATTACAAAGAAGTAATCCTGGGCTGGTAATGTGTATTGTATTTTGTGCAACCTGTTTTTTTTATTCGTGTGCAGGAACTAGTGTAAAGGAGAACAGGAAAGACGATCTTGCCTCCTTTGCGCAAGCCGCTGATTCTGTTTTTCAAAACAGCAAAGCTCCTGCCGCATATGTACTACTTCCGAATGCCGGATGCGGCGGATGTATTTCCTCTGCTGAGCAATTGTTTGAGGAATATGTAAAAAAAGAAAAACCGGTAAAATTCATTCTCACCAATATCAGTTCGTTCAAGGCTTTCCGAAACACATTTGGAGATTCGGTTGTTTTACACCCCATGGTGTATGCAGATAAAGAAAATTTTTTTTACACTAAGCTACCGTCTGATGTTTATAAGATATACCCAATACTTTTCTATCTTGACAGTTTAGGTGCGGTAAGCAGCTACGAATATGTAAATCCTGATAACCCCGGCGCACTTGATAAATTCAGAAGCTTTGTGGATTCTCAAAAGCGATAGCGGTTGTAGATATTGTTGAGAAGTGTATAGGAATTTGCCATGAAGTAAATGACGCCTGTATAATTGTTATCGATACACTTTGTAAGTGATGACATCGCAATCTGTATGAAAGAAGATGAAGCCGGAATTGAATACCGGCTTCGTCTTCAAACCCGGATATACTATCCTTCAGGTGGTTGAGGTGGGCATACGCATTTTGCATCTGCCGTACCGTCAACACAACGATAACCAACAATTACCTGATTTTCAATTAGAGCAACGCATTTGCATTTGCCAGTTGCCTCCAACGTACAAGTTTCAGCCTTGTTGGTGGACAGAAACCCCATCGTGAGCAGAACAGCGAAAAACAATTTTCTTCTCATAATTATATATTTTGATTAATAATAGTCCAAGTTAATGGTCCTCACTGCACGTATTTTGCATTTTATTTTTTGCAAAAATGATAAGGCTTCATCAAAAACACGAAAGGTTATAAAGGAGGCTTAGAAAAATAAAAGTTTCTTCCAGGGTGTACTTCTTAGGCACTGATATCAAAAAGATTATCCAATGAAATTTGAGCCGCTTTTAAGCGGCTTTTTTGTTGGTTTTTTACCAGATTATCAGAGGCAATAAAGCGTTAAATACGGCTTACATTTCGTAAATTTATACTGATATATCAGGCTACGTTCTGATAGGTAAGATTTTTGACAGAAAGGCAGTTTAATACGCAAAAAAACCAGCCTTCGCTGGTTTCCAAGGAGTTACCCTTTGTTCTAGTGAACCGGATTGGATTCGAACCAATGACCCCAAGCTTAGAAGGTTTGTGCTCTATCCAGCTGAGCTACCGGTCCATAAAATCTGCCTGGCTACCTGTTTGGGTAGTTTTGAGAGCTGCAAATTAAAGGAAAAAACCTCAGGCCGGCAAGATTATGGTGCTTAGCCATAAAGGTGTCCATTTTATGGTGTTTTTTTATAAGTTATAACCACTCGCAGCTCGCAGCTCGCAGCTCACAGCTCACAGCTTTTCCCTTACTTTGCCCCAAACGATTGCCCATGAGCTATAATTACCTTCCCCTCGACCGGAAATGGCTGCATTTTGACCAGGTAAAAAACCTGCTCGATTATGACCAGCTTGTTTCCATAACCTTTGATGCCCATGAACGCATTCTCGCCTGCCGCGCCTACCTCGATGAGAAAATGGAAGATAAGGACCGCCTGTACTACGGCGTAAACACGGGTTTTGGTTTTTTACAGGATGTAAAAATAGACGCCAGCCAGATAGAACAACTCCAATACAACCTGCTCGTATCCCATGCCTGCGGCCTGGGTGACGAAGTGCCACGCGATATTGTGAAACTGATGCTCATGCTGAAAATCAAGTCACTCAGCTATGGCAACAGCGGCGTTCAGATCGATACCGTGATCAGGCTGATGTACATGTACAACCACGATGTTTTACCCGTGATCTATACCCAGGGCTCACTGGGCGCTTCCGGTGACCTGGCGCCTCTGAGTCACCTGAGCCTGCCACTACTTGGCCTGGGAGAAGTGTACCATGAAGGAAAGAAAATGCCATCCTCCGAAGCGATGAAAAAATTTGGCTGGGAGCCGATACAGTTGCAAAGTAAGGAGGGACTCGCACTGATCAACGGCACCCAATTCATGAGTGCCTATGGCATGTATTGCCTCAAAAAAGCAGAACACCTGCTTGCCATGGCTGACCTGATCGCTGCCCTGTCCTATGACGCGTTTGACTGCGTTACTGAGCCGTTGCATCCGAAAATACAGGCCATCCGTGCACACAAGGGACAGGTGGATACTGCCACTGCCATTCGCAAACACCTCGAGGGAAGCGCCATCTCGGCGCAGGCAAAAAAACAGGTGCAGGATCCCTATTCTTTTCGTTGTATTCCCCAGGTGCATGGTGCGAGTAAAGATGCTTTTGATCATGTACTGGCCGTGATGTTGCGCGAAGTGAATTCGGTAACGGACAATCCCAATATATTCCCTGAAGATGATTTGGTGGTGAGCGGCGGTAATTTCCACGGACAACCCCTCGCACTCGTACTCGATTATTTTGCCATCGCTATGAGCGAGATCGCGAATATTTCTGAGCGAAGGATCTACCAGTTGATCAGCGGCCAGCGCGGCCTGCCATTATTCCTGGTAAAGGATGCCGGATTGAATTCCGGTTTTATGATACCGCAATACACTGCTGCGGGTATTGTAAGCGAAAACAAACAATTGTGTACACCTGCATCGGTGGATAGCATCTCTTCCTCCAATAACCAGGAGGACCATGTTAGTATGGGTGCCAATGCGGCTACCAAATGCCTTCGTGTGATCAATAATGTTGAAAAAGTACTCGCCATAGAACTGCTCAGCGCAGCACAGGCGCTCGAGTTTCGCCGGCCGATGAAAAGCTCAGCGGTACTGGAGGAACTGATGGGTGCCTTCAGGGAAAAAGTAAGTTTTAATGAGGCCGATAGACTACTGCATACGGATATGATTGCGGCGATCGAATTTGTAGCGGGGTATCTTTGCGATAGGGATGGAGGGATGGTGAGAAGGTAAAAATTCACGCAACGTCGCAAATGGAAGGAAATAAGGCGAAAAGAAGGTTTGTTGCTTTGCTACTTGGCGTCTTTGCGTGAAACCTGTATAAGATCGTTCACGCAAAGGCGAATAATGGAAGAATAAGGCATCTGGCATTCAACCAGCACAATTCAACATTCCCCCCTCACCATTCCTTATCTTTGCACCCCAAAGTACTAAAAAGCATGAGCGAAGAAAAAAGCCTGAATTTTATTGAAGAGATCGTGGAAGCGGACCTGCAAAGTGGTAAATACAAGTCAATTGTTACCCGTTTTCCGCCCGAACCCAATGGCTACCTGCATATCGGGCATGCGAAAAGCATCTGCCTCAATTTTGGACTGGCCAAAAAATATGGTGGCAGTACCAACCTGCGTTTTGATGATACCAACCCCATTACGGAAGAAACAGAATATGTTGAGAGCATCAAAGACGATGTTCGCTGGCTGGGATTTACCTGGTCAAACGAATTCTATGCGTCTGATTATTTTGAAAAATTATATGCGTTTGCACATACGCTTATCAGCAAAGGATTGGCTTATGTGGATGATAGTACCAGTGAAGCAATTGCCGAACAGAAAGGAACGCCCACTACCCCGGGCCGCCGGAACCAGTATGCTGACCGAAGCGTTGAAGAGAATACAAAGCTGTTCACAGAAATGAAAGAGGGTAAATACCCGGATGGGTCAAAAGTGCTTCGGGCAAAGATCGATATGGCTTCTCCGAATATGATAATGAGGGATCCGATCATCTATCGCATCAAACACGCGCATCACCATCGTACCGGCGATACCTGGTGCATCTACCCAATGTATGACTTTGCGCATGGGCAGAGTGATTCTATTGAAAATATTACGCATTCAATCTGTACGCTGGAATTCATCCCTCACCGCGACCTGTACAACTGGTGTATAGAAAATCTCGGGATATTTCCCTCGCATCAATATGAATTTGCGCGGCTCAACATGACCTATACCATCATGAGCAAACGCAAACTCCTGCAACTGGTAAATGAAGGACATGTAACGGGCTGGGATGATCCGCGCATGTCAACCATCAGTGGCATGCGCAGGCGGGGTTACACTCCAGAGAGTATCCGCGAGTTCTGCGACCGGATAGGGGTGGCCAAAAGAGAGAACCTGATTGATGTGGGTTTGCTCGAGTTTTGTGTGCGCGAACACCTGAATAAAATTGCATTGCGAAGGATGGTGGTGTTTGATCCGTTGAAACTTGTGATCACCAATTATCCTGAAGGTGAGGAATATGTAAAGACCGATAACAACCCAGAGGATCCATCCGCAGGTGAACGCGACATACCCTTCAGCAGGGAATTATATATCGAGAAAGAAGATTTTATGGAGGTCGCTCCAAAAAAATACTTCCGCCTTGCACCCGGCCAGATGGTCCGTTTGAAAAGTGCTTACATCATAAAATGTGAGGAGCTGATCAAAGACGCCGAAGGAAAGGTAACAGAAGTACATTGTACCTATATCCCCGAAAGCCGCAGTGGCGCAGATACTTCAGGTATCAATGTAAAAGGTACGCTTCACTGGGTAAGTGTTCCGCACGCCGTATCGGCTGAAGTACGGTTGTATGACCGCCTCTTCAAAGTGGAAGATGTGGCCAATGCGGAAGGTGATTTTAAGGACCATATCAACCCGGATTCTTTGCACGTGATAACTCACGCCTATGCGGAGCCTGCATTACTGAATGACAAGC
>JANPIE010000005.1:0-36346 GCA_031424835.1 Chitinophagaceae bacterium | reverse complement strand
AAAGACAAAAAATATGCAACGTTACGACGGCTATTTTCCATTCTGGTGGGATGCGGTAAATGGTAAGATCTGGCTGCTGGTTGATAAGTTTGACAAAGAATTTTTATACGTCAATTCGCTGCCTGCCGGGCTTGGGTCTAATGATATAGGCCTCGATCGCGGGCTGATAGGTGGTTCGCGAATAGTGGCTTTCAATAAAGTTGGCAAAAAGCTGCTGCTGGTTCAGCCCAATTACAGTTACCGCGCATCGTCTGCCGATAAAAATGAACAGCGCGCGGTGAAAGAATCTTTTGCGCAGTCTACGATTGCCAGTTTCGTGGTGGATGAAGACGAAGTGGATAAGGTATTGGTAGATGCCACGGCATTCTTTGTCAGAGATGCGCAGAACGTGGCAGACAGGATACGTATTGCCAGGCAGGGTACCTATGTATTCAGCGAACCGCGGTCCGCCATTTATCTGCCCAACACCAAAAACTTTCCGCTCAACACAGAGATCGAGGCAACCATCACCTTTACCGGGGGTAGCGATGCCGGACGGTTTGTAACCACCGTTACACCCTCTTCAGAAGCCATAACCGTTCGAATGCATCATTCATTTGTGCAGTTACCTGATAATGCCTATACACCACGCATTCATGATATACGCAGCGGTTATTTTGGGATAACTTACTTCGACTATAGCAGCCCCTTCTCCGATCCGATAGAAAAAATGTTCATTGCCCGTCACCGGCTTGAAAAGAAAGATCCTGCTGCCGCATTGAGTGAGCCGGTAAAGCCCATTGTGTATTATCTTGACAATGGCACTCCCGAACCCATCCGTTCTGCACTACTCGATGGTGCGCGGTGGTGGAACCAGGCGTTTACTGCTGCAGGATACAAAGATGCATTCATAGTAAAACTCTTGCCGGATACTGCTGATGCGATGGATATCCGTTACAATATGATCAACTGGGTGCATCGCTCTACGAGGGGATGGAGCTATGGAGCATCTGTTACCGATCCCCGCACGGGTGAAATCATCAAAGGACAGGTTACTTTGGGTTCCCTGCGCGTACGACAGGATTACCTGATTTTCTCCGGCCTTCTTTCGCCCTATGCCAACAATCAACCCCTCAGTGCCAACACCTATGTACCCGAAACAGAACCCATGCGTAGTGCGGCGCTGCAAAGGTTACGTCAGCTTTCGGCACACGAGGTAGGTCATACCCTGGGGCTGCAACATAATTACGCCTCCAGTTTCAATGACCGCGCATCGGTGATGGACTATCCGCACCCCAACGTTTTTCTCAACAGCAAAGGCGATATCGACTTTACGCAGGTCTATACCAATGAAATTGGTGAATGGGATAAGCGGGCTATCATGTACGGATATTCGGATCTGCGGGGAGCCAATGAGCGCGTGGCATTGCAGCAGTTGCTGGAAGAAAACACCCAGCGCGGCCTCTTATACATTGCTGACGCCGATGCACGCGCAGCCGGCGGAATGCACCCTCTGGCACATTTATGGGATAATGGAAAAGATGCGCCCGACGAATTAAAAAATGTTTTACAGGTGCGTCAGAAAGCGTTATCACAGTTTTCTGAGCGGGCCATCCGGATGAATACGCCCATGTCTAAACTGGAAGATGTACTGGTGCCTGTTTACAATTACCACCGCTACCAGGTAGAAGCAGTATGTAAACTCATTGGCGGTATGAACTACAGTTACAGTGTACGCGGTGACAAACAGCCAGCACCTCAGGTATTGCCAAGAGCGGCACAGGAAAAAGCGCTGCAGGCAGCTCTGGATTGTTTGTCGCCGGATATTCTAACGGTTCCTGATAAAATCGTTCAGATGATCCCGCCACGTCCCCCTATGTACTATGGTGTAGGGGAACTGTTTCCCAAACGAACCGGTATGGGTTTCGATCCATTGGCTGCGGCCGAGGCACTGGCGGATTTTGAGTTGGGATTTTTATTTCACCCGGAGAGGGCCAACCGTCTTGCCCAGTTCAAGGCACAGGCGGGCACGCAGGGTTGGGACGATGTGCTGGATGCCATCATCAGCAAAACATGGAAAACACCACTGCAGAAAGGTTTGAAAGGAGAGGTGCAGTTGCAAACCCAGCAAATGGTATTGACTGAACTCTTAAGTCTCAGCCAGAATGATAATGCCAATTACATTGTCAAATCCATCTGCTTCGACCGGTTACAATCTTTAAAACAGTATGCTGGACAGATGAAGAATACGCCGGGATTGAAAGCGCATTATACCTATGCCATAGAAAGAATTGATAAACCCAAAGACATTCCCCAACCCGCACACAAAGAAATTCCACCGGGAGCGCCGATAGGATGTGATGTGGGGGAGGTGAGAGGTGAGAAGTGAAAAGTGAGAAGTGAAAAGTGAGAAGTGAGATGGTTTATCGTGAGTCGTGAGACGTGAGGCGTGAGTGGATAGGATGAGATAGGTTGTATTTCAGTTTCCAGCCTGGCGTTCATATCTCACCTTTCACCTCTCACTTTTCACTTCTCGCGGATCAGCACAATTTCAACGCGGCGGTTTTTTTGTCTTCCGGCGGAGGTTCGGTTTGTGCTAACCGGCAGTGTTGCGGCAAATGATTTTGTTATGATGATATCTGCAGGGTAATGAAGGCGTTGTACAAGGTAATCCTTCACGGTTTCGGCGCGGGCTTTGGCGAGTCTTTGGTTGTAGGCATTGTTTCCAAGACTGTCTGTATGACCCAATACTTCGATGCGCCGGAATGTTTTATTCCTGATCTTCATGATTAACGTATCCAGCCTCACGGAAAATGCGGGGTTCAATTCGCTCTTATCAAATTTAAAAAGTACATCGGGTATCACCAGTGTATCATTTATTAATAGGGCAGGTGGCGGTATTTGTACCAGCGGTGAGTCTTTGTGCGTAACCGCAGGGATGATTTTTTTAGTGGTGTCAGGTGCCGGCAGCGGAGAGCTGATTTCCCCCTCATCAAGGAAAACATTGGGCGTGTGCCTGAAATTGTTGTCGTATAATTTTTTCTGGTTGTTTTTTCTCTCCGGGCAGCCTTTTTCCTGCGCACCTGCCGGCTTAAGTGAAGCATTGTCGATATTATAGATAACAAGCCCGCGCCGTTTTTTGGATCTGATCTCTTCTCTTGACAGGTTGCCAATCAACAGGTATTTTTCCTTACCAGTGGCTACAAAACTGATCGAATACTCCTTCCAGTCTTTCCGTTTCTCACTGGTTACCTGTTTTACTGTTATGGTCAGCGGCGCGGCTCCTGCGCGAAGCATTTGAGCAGGGTAATGGTAAGGTTCAAAATCGCTGAGCAGCACATTCACAAAATCGAACGGGCCGTTCTCACTTCTGAATGAAGCAGAGAATACATAGCTCCTGTCTTTTTCAAGCGGGCAAAGGATTTTTGTATAGATATAGCTCCTGGCGATGCCACGTGTAGAATTATTTTCAACCAGTACATTTTCGTAATGATTGGTGGAAAGAAAACCGGCTGTGCCATTGTAGGGAGAAACGGGTGCAAGGGGTATCCTGAACCAGGCTTCTGCCGCACAGAAAACATGGTACTCATAGCAGGTATTCCTGTCCTCAAAATCGCCATTAGCCAATAAATTCTGGGCATCTGCTTTTTCAAAAACAACAAGCAGACAAATCACAAGTAAACATCTGATCATTACTTAAATATCTGCAATCAAATCCAAATATCCTGTTAATGAAAAAGCCCTCCTTGCGAGGGGCTTTTTCCATAGTCCATAGTTGATGGACGATAGTCAAAATATGTTGTGCGAATTATTTTTATCGACAAGTATTAAACCAACATCCTCAGCGGTTCTTCCAGTAAACTTTTCAGCGTTTGCAGGAACGCGGAACCGGTTGCGCCATCCACTGCACGGTGGTCGCAGCTAAGGGTAACCTTCATCACGTTACCCGGTACCACCTGGCCATTTTTTACAACCGGCACCTGAGAGATACCGCCGACAGCCAGAATACAGGCATCGGGCGGATTGATGATAGCCGTAAACTGGTCAATGCCATACATACCCAGGTTAGAAATAGTAAAAGTGCTTCCTTCCCAATCAGCAGGCTGTAATTTTTTTTCTTTTGCTTTCTGCGCAAATTCTTTCACTTCCGCACCGATCTGGCTCAGCGATTTTCCATCTGCAAAACGCACTACAGGAACCAGCAGGCCATCTTCCACTGCCACTGCCACCCCAATGTTTATATGGTGATTATACCGGATGGTCTCTCCCATCCAGCTTGAGTTTACTTTGGGGTGTTGCTTTAATGCTACAGCCGTTGCCTTCAATACCATATCATTGAAACTGATCTTTACCGCGGCGTTTTCATTGAGCTTAGCCCTTGCAGCCACACAGGCATCCATATCAATGGACATAGTAAGGTAAAAATGTGGTGAGGTAAACAGGCTCTCACTCAAACGCTTTGCAATTACTTTGCGCATTTGTGATACGGGCTTGTCTTCAAAACTTACCTGTCCCGCAGAAGCAGCCGGCCTTGATGCGCCTGTGGCCGCGGCCGCAACGGGTGCTGCAGACGGTGTATATTGATCAATATCTGTTTTGGTTATCCTTCCATTGTCGCCACTTCCTTTAACAAAGCGCAGATCGATCCCTTTTTCGGTAGCAATTTTTTTAGCGAGTGGAGAAGCCAATATCCTTCCCTCGTTTACCACTGTATCGGTTGTTGCGGTTGGTGCAGGGGCCGCGGCCTGAGTTGTTGGCGCTGCATTATTATCCGCAGCAGGTGCTGCTGCCTCTGGTGCCTTTCCTCCTCCAGCTTTTACCGAGGCAACAATGGCATTCACGTCCAGGCCTTCTTTACCGATAATACAAAGCAGGTCATTCACCTGTATTTTATCACCGGCCTTGGCGCCCTGGTATAAAAGGGTACCATCTTTATAACTTTCCAGCTCCATGGTGGCTTTATCCGTTTCAATATCGGCCAGCACTTCCCCTTTTTTTACAGCATCACCCACGTTTTTGTGCCACCCTGCGATGACGCCCTCCGTCATGGTATCACTAAGCCTTGGCATCAGCACCACTTCGTCCATCGACGTGGCGGGCGCAGATGCACTGGCAGCCTGATCAGTTGAAACATTGGCTGCGGGTGCTGGTTCTGCTTTCTTTTCGGTTGTGGGTTGTGTGTTATCCGCGGCCGGTTTGGCACCACCTGCATGTTGTGAAACCTGTGCAGATACGTCCTCGCCCTGTTTTCCTATTATCGCCAACAGTTCATTCACCTGCAGTTTACCACCATTGGGGGTGCCGATATGCAATAACGTACCATCCTGGTAGCTCTCCAGTTCCATTGTGGCTTTATCCGTTTCTATTTCTGCCAGCAGGTCGCCTTTTTTTACGGCATCGCCCACTTTTTTGTGCCAGGCGGCAATAACGCCCTCGGTCATAGTATCGCTCAGACGGGGCATTAGGATCACTTCAGCCATAGTTAGATTGCTCTTTTAAATGAGCCGTGAAATTACGGAATGATCGGGTATTTTGGGGAATTTGTTGGGGAAGCGGCGAGTGCGTGAATCGTCAAACGTGAGACGTGAGAAGTGAGTGGGGCTGATCATTGCACTCACGCTTCACGTTTGACGATTCACGATCCCGGCAGCTTATTGGCCCTGTGCCAGGCTATATGCTTTCTTATCTCCCCAGGTGTTCAGCAGTTCCGTAGAACAAATCTTAAAATCCTTCGAGAGACGTTTGTACAGTTCCAGTATATCTACCTGTGTGGCAGGTACATCACCAATGGTTTCAAAGCGGCAGGCATACTGATTTACCAGGTTGGTAAATGAAGAACCTTTTGGCCATACCTGTGTACCGCGGTTACTTACAGTTACCAGTTTGAATATATCTGCCGTATGCTGGAGGCATTTATCCGCAATGGCCAGTGGCTGTAAATTGCTTTCGATAAATATATCCACCCCTACAATAGCCACTGTTTCTGATTCCAGGCTCTCGAGCATGGGATTTTTTTCGAGTTTGAAATGTGTTTGGGTAGGTTCCTGGTCCGCTATAAACGGTTTTGGGTTTACCGCCGGCAGTTTTCCAAAGTTACCGATGATGGCATTGGTAAAACCGGTGGTATCTAAAGAAGGACTTCCCTTGGCTCCAAAATCTCCCGTATGAACGCCACTTTCCAGTGTATAAAGCAGGGCATTTTCCATCATGGTAGCTGCTTCCATTAAACCCAAATGCCTGAGCATAGCAAAACCACTCAGGAGTAAGGCGGTAGGATTGGCAATGTTTTTCCCGGCAATATCCGGGGCGGTACCATGCACGGCTTCAAAAATGGAGATATGATCTCCAATATTGGCCGAAGGCGCAAAACCCAATCCCCCTACCAATCCCGCGCAAAGATCACTTACAATATCTCCCTGCAGGTTGGTAAGGACAACCACATCAAAAAGATCGGGACGGCTCACCAGTTTCATGCATAGATCATCCACTATCACATCATCTGATTTCAGCTCGGGGTATTCTTTAGCCACCTCGTAAAACACTTCCAGGAATAGTCCATCCGTGAGTTTCATGATATTGGCCTTGTGTCCGCAGGTGATTCTCCTGGCGCCTTTCTTTTTGGCCATTTCAAACGCATATTTAATTACCTGCATGCTACCCGGCCGGGTAATAAAACGGCGGCTCAGCGCCACGTCATGTGTAAGCATGTGCTCAATGCCCCCATAGGTATCTTCAATATTTTCCCGGACAATCGTAATATCGATAGGTATACCCGCCTTGCTGAATACGGTATCCACACCATGCAGTGTCTGGAAAGTACGTTTATTGGCATAGGTGTTCCAGGTCTTGCGCGCGGTAACATTCACACTCTTTACACCTTTGCCCTTGGGCGTTTCCATGGGTCCTTTGAAAAGGATCCCCAATGATTCGATCGTTTGCTGCGCTTCGGGGGTCATTCCGTTGCTATACCCTTTATCAAACACCCATTTGCCCATGTCAACGTATTCATAAGAAAGCGGCACTTTAGCGGCTTCAAAAATGGACAATACGGCGGCCATGATCTCCGGACCAATCCCATCTCCTTTAGCAACAGCAATTTTTGTCATAATCCTTTTTTAGGTTGCTGCAAAATTAAGTCATGTAGTAACACGGTTGCATTAAATAGTGAGGAAGGCAGGAGTAAATGGTCCATAGTACATGGACCATGTACTATGGACCATCCCTCATGGACTTTCCCCCACAATTCCTTATTTTTACCGGGTAAGTAACCGTCAGCTATGGTATCAAAGATTTCAGAGGGGGTGGAAATAAGCGTCGAGACTTTTTACCAGTCAGACTACAGCAACCCGCTGAATAGTGAGTATATGTTTGCTTACCGCATCACGATAGAGAACCACAACAATTTTACTGTAAAACTCCTGCGCCGCCAATGGTATATTTTTGACAGCAATGGTGAACACCGCGAAGTGGAAGGTGAAGGGGTAGTGGGTGTGCAACCTGTTTTAAAACCCGGCGAAAATTACCAGTACGTGAGTGGTTGTAACCTGCGTACCGAAATGGGTAAGATGCATGGCAGCTACCAGATGGAAAACGAACACAACAAACAGCTATTCTCCGTTAATATCCCATCCTTCGAAATGATCGTTCCTACCAAGATGAACTGATCTGCTTATTTTCGTTATTAACCCGTATTTTTTATTTTTTAGCCGGCTTTGTATCCATTAACCCTATAGATTTGGTTTCTGCATACCCTTCAATGGTCCAAACGGCAATACCACTTTCATTGGTTTGCCTGTTGTAATAGGCAGAAGCATATTTGCCTCCATCAATCTCCCTGGGTTTGAAAAATGTGTAACCGTTATTCAGGTTAAACACAGACAATGTATCAGCAACACCCATTTCATTATACCGCGCCACTGAAATCATTTTATCCGGTGGCGAATTTTTTTTGGTAGGAGCCGGCGCCAATTCATCCCTCAGAAAAAAAAGTTGCGCATTATATACCATGGGCTCATTGTGTCCCGCATTGTACATAGTATTGGGTACCACCTGGTATTCGTAGCTTCCTTTCTCATCAATAGATAAATAAACGATCTTATTGGCATTCATACGCTGGCCCATTTTGCGGAACTCTTTGGTGAGCTTATTTTGAACAGGGTCATTACTCAGCGATTCCCGGCCTTGGGTGTAAGGACCCCACTGCGACAACTGGCCCAGCAACGAATTGAGTGTGTTTGCATTGCTACGCGAGTTAACCCCCGGCTTCCCTGGCGTATTAGCTGCGCCCGGCGCTGCTGGAACATAATAGGCGGATTTACCCTGTGCCCCCTGTGATGAAGAGTTTTCTTCGGGGAGTTGATCATTTTTTACCCCTTTTTTACTTTTTTTATTTGGTTTAAGGGGTTCATCTTTATCTATATCCTTTTCCAGTTGCAGCTGGTAATGAGGCAGGTCTACCAGCCAGGCGCTAACAAACAGCCGCCCATCTTTTTCAAAAATTTCTTTCAGTGAAATATTATCAGAAGCATCATCCTGTTTTCGGCCAAACCGTAGGTTAGCCCGTAATGCCTCGGGCAACGCTGCAGGGAAGGGATGGAATTTACTGGCGATCATTTGTTTTCGCTCATAGGGCAATTTCAGTACAGCTACTCCTTTTTTGGCCTTATACTGACCATCATAATAAAAACCCTGTAGTTGCAAACTCCTGGTGACTGTATCATCTGCCAGGGTTAGTTCATGAAATTTTGTTTTTTCTATAGCAAAACTTTCAGTGAGCAATGTATCGCGGTTTAGCGGAATGGTGTGTAGCGTAACTGTGCTGGATAAGTGATAGTTTCCCAATTTATCATACACGGCCATTTGTATGTTGCCCGAGATGTCAACCATCAGGGGCGAGAGGTTATATAGTTTGTTATCATAGTTAAGCGGGTATAATCCATTTTTCAGCTCTTTCCATGTGCTGTCGAGTAATACCGCACGTATATAATCGTTATTCTGGGGATCGGTGTACAGTGAATAATATAGAAAATACCGTCCACGGATATCCGTTGCCAGTTCTGCAGGCGAGCTATTGACCCTTGAAAAATAGTATTTGCTGCTGTTAAACCACTGCTCGTTACCTTTCTCATCAAGCCGCACAACAGATACACTCAATGTATCACGCACCTGGTTCTTCCAGGTAATGTTTACAGCGTCGCCCGAAATATGGAACCTGATGCGCGGAGAAGAAATGTATTCAGGGGTCTTATTAACCAGCTCAAAGGAAGAATCGAATGTATAGATTGCTGAGGGCCATCCAGACAACTCATCATACACCATAAAATGCGAGCCTACTTTGCCAATTAAAACAGGTTGAATAAAACGCAGGTCCTTTGCGGCAAATAATTGCATGCCGGCTTTTTGTGCAGCAAGGCTACCCATGAGGAAGAAAAATATTACTGCAAAACAAAAATTTTTCATGGCAACCTTTACGCGGGTTTATATTTTGCCTCTTCAAATATTTTACGTGCCGGCGTTTTCATTAGTACATCCAGTGAAAGTTCTTTGTTTTTTTGCATCCATTTCTGTACTATCTGCATGCCGATAAACTGCCCGATATTTCCCGGCGATTCTTTTCCCAGCGCCTGTGTATTGGGGCCATCGGTCATATAGTCACGCGTAAAATTGGGATCTGTTTTGTATAGAAGATCATTCTGTACGAAGAAGCTCCAGATATTTTTTTCGCTCGCATAAGACCCATCAAGCTGGCGCTGGGTATAACCCGTCTTTAAACTGTCGGCGGTTTCCGGAAGCAGCCTGTCAAGCACATACAATCGCTTTCCGGATTCGATCATCTGTTCTATTAATGGAGCACCCATGCCCGCCGCGGGATACATATCATCAATTATGTTTTTCATACAGTTGACAGGTATATAAGCCGGCTCAAATCTCCGGGAAATGTATTGCGGGTACATCTGTTGTCCCGCTTCGCTCAGGTACATTGGAAAATCCTTTCCCATATATAACTGCAGGCCCACAGCCAGCGCATTCGGTGTAATGATATTACCATAGCTGTTAATAGGCCCGATAAAACTGATCAGTCTCCCGGGTACCTTATAAGAGGGGAAATAATATTTCACAAACTGCAGTCCGCGTTTTACACCGGCTTCAATGGTATTAAAATCTCTAAACTTTTCCAGCGATGCCTTGTACAACGACGAGTAGCTATTGATGAAGCCGGGCAATTCGCCGGTAACACTGCCGGGCGAACTGCCCAGGATATTGAACAAAAAATCCTGTGTAAATCCGGGGTGCCTGGCATTCAGCGCCTGCAGCCCGGCGTTTATGTTAAGGGTATCCAGGGTAAACAGGTCCTTTTCAAACCTTTGTGTTACCAGGGTAACAGGGATAGCCGATACATCCGGGGTATCTTTTTTACCCTTGCAGGCAAACAGTGTAAGAACCAGGCAAAACAAAAACAGTGGTTGCTTCATATTCTTTTTAGTCTCTGCAAAAGTAAACCCTGCACAGTAACAAAATTTTGCGCAACAATAATTGTGTGTTAAAGCCTTTGTCTGACCGGCTCGATCAGCAGTATGCCGCCTTCGCCTGATTCCGGCTTAAGGTAAAGTGAGCCATATTGTTCTCCATGCAGGTACTGCAGAGGTGAGAATACCAGTTTCTTTTCGGGGAATTTCTCAACTTGCTGTTTGCCCTGGTTGCTGGTGATAAAAACGGGCTGTGGTTCATCCAGTGCATCGGCCTGGTAGAGGATCATGGCCAAATTTTCCTTATCACCCGCCACCACAAACTGGCGGTTAAACAGATCGCCTTGTCCCGAAAAAACATCCAGTGAACGGCTGCTGTGCCAGTCAAGACGTTCACCTTTTTCCAGCCGTATCCAGATCAGTTTGGGCGCATTGCGCGCAGAGGCTCTAGAGGAAAGGGAGGATCGTTTTTGAGGAATGGCATCAATAATGGGTGCGGCATTTGCGTACCTGTCGGCCTGTGTATTTCTTATGAGCCTGGTACGCGGTGGCGTAAACGGTGAAGTGGGTAGTTGTATGTTATCGCCCGCTCTTGAAATAGCCAGTGTGCGCCCCAGTGAATTTACCGATGGATCATTTAAGGATGGCGGGGTCTGCACTTTTTGCGGAATGCCTGATGCAAGTTTTATCAACGCAAAACTACCACTGTCACTTGTGATAATATCTTCCAGCTCCAGGCTTTGCAGTATCGCTTCCGGCGTTGCGGAAAACCCCTGCCTGAAATTTTTAATCATGTCAACTGAAAATGGGATAAATCTGGGCGCCAGTTCATTTTTCCGGCCCAAAGGGAATGCCATGCTGTAAATTCCCTTATTCTCTTTGCTGATGCCGTCTACATATAGCCCCTCAGCCTGTATGCAGTCGCATGCGTCATTCTGGAATACATGAAGGTCTTTCAGTTTTACTTTGCTGAAGTTGAAAGTTTCGCTTACGATCTGTTCTTCTGCTACCGGTATTGTATTCAGCGTAAGATCAGCGGACATGCGGTAATTGGTAGGTTTGTCAGCTACGAGAATATGTGTGTTACCGTGGTTATCAATGATCAGTTGCGGCTCCATGTCAAGATCACCTGAGTAGCGGAATCGATAAGCCAGTTGCTTTTTTATCTCACCATCGCGGCCCAACAATACGCCGCGCAGAAAAGACGAATCTCCCGTACTTTTTATCTGCTGGAAGAAGAGGATATGTTTTTTATCGGCACTGGTGCTTATGTTCACAGGTAATTGCAGTGGGAGGATGATCTCTTTTTTCAACAACTGATTTCCTGATTCATCCAGTTCCAGAAAATGCGCCGTGGTAACGCCTTTGTCCTGCGAAGACGACATAAACAAAATGGATCGCTCGTATGAAGCAACCGACATCAGCTGCCGGGGAAATGGATAGCTGATGGTGCTGCCCGTTTGCCTGCCGGAATCGAATAGATACAATTCGAGCCCGGGAACCTGCTGGTTTAGAAGAAAAAAATGACTGCCCAGTTTCCCTATAAAGCCCTGCTGTTCCCATACCAGTCCTTTGATGGGAAAGAACCTGAACTGGTGCTGTGCCCATGCGCACTGCCAGAGGCTGCAGCAACAGAAAATTATTGCGGGCTTTCGTATAAAATGGGAGAAACGCATACCCTAAGTTGAATAAACTACCACAAAAGTTACGGAACTTTGGGTCATGAAGATTTTTTTAGCGCAGCAGAATTATCATATCGGCAATTTTGAAGAAAATACGCGTAAGATCATATCCGCCATTAATGAAGCCAAGGCGCAGGGTGGCGACCTTATCTTATTCAGTGAAATGAGTATCTGTGGTTATCCCGCACGCGATTTTGTAGAGTTCAACGATTTTATCAATAAATGTTATGCGGCCATTGATGAAGTAAAACAACATGCCGATACCATCGGCGTGCTTGTAGGGGGGCCGGCGCGCAATAAACTGCACAGGGGTAAAAGCCTCTTCAATGCCGCCTTTTTCCTGTATGAAAAAGAAGTGAAAGCAGAGATCCATAAAACCCTGCTGCCTACTTATGATGTGTTTGATGAATACCGCTATTTCGAGCCCGCTTTTGACTGGCAGGTAATTCCTTTTAAAGGGAAACGGCTGGCAGTAACCATCTGTGAAGATATCTGGAACCTGGGGGATAGTCCTCTTTACCGTGCCTGTCCTATGGACAAACTCATGGAACAACAGCCCGATATCATGCTGAACCTAAGTGCTTCACCGTTTGATTATACGCATGATGAAGACCGCAAATCAGTGATCAAGGCCAATGTGCTGAAATACAAACTGCCCATGTTTTACTGTAATGCAGTGGGTAGCCAGACAGAAGTTGTGTTTGATGGGGCATCACTGGTATTTGATAAAGACGCCAACCTCTGTAAAGCGTTGCCGATGTTCACAGAAGCATTTGAGGGCGTTGTGGTGAACGATGATGGAACCCTGAACGCTCCCATACTCGAACCCGCGGGCCGGGTGCCCGACAAAGAACTTACCCCGGCAACCCTGGAACCTGATTTGAATATTGCGCAGGTGTATGATGCGCTGGTGTTAGGCATACGCGACTATTTCAGCAAGATGGGTTTTAAAAAAGCGATCCTGGGTTCATCGGGTGGTATTGATTCGGCGGTAACTCTTGCCATTGCCTGCGATGCTCTGGGCAAAGAAAATGTACGTGCCATACTGATGCCCTCGCCCTATTCTACATCACACTCTGTGGATGATGCAGTGCAGCTAAGTAAAAATTTGGGCAATCCGTATGATATCGTTCGTATCAGCGACATTTATGAAGCATTTCTGCAAACATTACAACCGGTGTTTGGTGATCTTCCTTTTTCGCTTGCGGAAGAAAACCTGCAAAGCCGCACACGTGGTAACCTGTTAATGGCTATTGCAAATAAGTTTGGATACATACTGTTGAATACCTCCAACAAAAGTGAACTGGCTACGGGTTATGGTACCTTGTACGGGGATATGGCAGGCGGCCTGGGTGTTTTGGGTGACTGTTACAAACTGCAGGTTTATGCACTCAGCCGCTTCATCAACCGTAACAGCGAACTAATACCCGCTTCCATCATTAATAAAGCCCCCAGCGCTGAACTGCGACCTGATCAGAAAGACAGCGACAGCCTTCCTGAGTACGCACTGCTGGACCAGGTGTTGTACCAATACATTGAAAAACGCCTTGGCCCGGCGGAAATTAAAGCGCAGGGCTTTGACGGGATCCTGGTAGACAGAACACTCAAACTGGTTAATACGAACGAATACAAACGCAACCAGTTCTGTCCCATCATACGCATATCGCCAAAAGCCTTTGGTGTGGGACGGCGCGTGCCTATTGTTGGGAAATATCTGACCTGAAAGAACAGATGAACAGATGAGCAGACGAACAGGGAACCGACGAACAGACGAACAGATGAGCGCGGAACAGATGGAGAGGGAAGGGGGATTTTTTTTGGGGTTATTGGTGAATGACCATGAGGGGTACATGGCTGTGGAAGGCGAGTTTTTTGGTATGGCTTTCAGAGAAAAGGCTGCCGAAAAATCCATGTTTTTTGGGGATGGTGATGATGAGGTCTATCTGGTATTCTGAGACAAAATCATTTACCGCTTCAACGAAGTTGGTGTTTTGAGAGAAATGAAATTCAGGGTTCAGTTCTTCTAACAAAGCGTGCAGAACATATTCTTCAGTTTGTTTGCGGTTCGTATCTGCGCTTTCATTTTCTGCGGCCTCTTTGTCGATGTTGAATACAAAAAGCCTGGCACGGGTTTCAGCAACCATCTTTTTTACGAGCTGAACCGGAACGGATCTGTCGTCTTTATCAAAATCACTTGTCAGCATGATCTCTTCAATGCGTGTGAACTGCACCGTGGGGGGCACAATGATTACGGGTACACTGGTATGTTTGGCTACAGAGATCGCATTGCTGCCGATCAGTTTTTCTTCCAGTGCGCCGCCGCCCGTAATGCCCATTACCACAAGCCCGGCATTTACCCTGGCGCAAACTTCATCCAGCCCTTCGCTTAATGCGCCGTATTCATTAAATACTTCTATGGTGATGCCGCTCGCAAAAGCCATTAGTGATACCCGGAAATTCTCAAGCCCTTTTTCGCTGTCCGCTTTAAGAGAAGCCACATCCAGCATCTGTATTCCCGGAACCAGGGGATCAATCGTAACCGGAATTTCATAAGAATGATAGATAACAATTTTTTTAGCACCCATTTGTTTGGCAAGCTGCATAGCATACCTGCCTGCATTTTTTGCCGTCTCAGAAAAATCGGTAGGTAAAAGGATGGTTTCCATTGTTTTGGTTTATACACTAGTGACAAAAAATGAGCCGGACTGAAAGTCTGGGGTAGTGCAGGTAAAACAATGAACTCCTAACCATCAACAACCCCAAACCCCAAACTCCAAACTACCTACTCCAGATTCTCAATAATCCCCGCAATCCCCTGACCACCTCCTACACACGCGGTAACCATTCCGTATTTTTTGTTGAGGCGCTTCATGTCGTTGAGGAGTTGAATGGTGAGTTTGCAGCCGGTGCATCCGAGTGGATGACCCAGGGCAATGGCGCCTCCGTTGATGTTAACGATAGAAGGATCGAGACCCAGTTCCCTGATCACGGCAAGTGATTGCGAGGCAAATGCTTCATTCAGTTCGATCAGTTCAATATCAGACAGGCTCATGTTTGCCTGTTTCAATACTTTTGGAATGGCCGCTACCGGGCCGATTCCCATGATGCGCGGGTGTACGCCGGCAGACGCACAATTTACCAGGCGGCCTATGGGTTTTAAACCCAGTTCATTCACCATTCGCTCACTCATTACCAGTGCGAACGCAGCGCCATCACTGGTTTGTGATGAGTTACCGGCTGTTACGCTTCCACCTGCTGCGAATGCCGGTTTTAATTTCGCCAATGCTTCCATATTGGTATCGGCACGAACGCCTTCATCGGTATCTACTACATATGAGCGTGTTGCTTTCCTGCCTTTTTCATTCAGATAGGTTTCCTCAACAGTAATGGGTAAAATGCCGCTCCTGAAATAACCATTCTGTATGGCGCTCATGGCTTTCTGGTGAGACTGAAATGCAAAAGCATCCTGGTCTTCACGGGTAACCTTAAATTCTTTGGCTACTGCTTCTGCAGTAAGACCCATGCTCAGGTAATAGTCAGGTTCATCTTTCGCTATTGAGTAAGCAGGCACTGTTTTCCAGCCTGCCGTTGGCACAAGGCTCATGCTTTCTGTACCGCCGGCAATAATGCATTCCGCCATACCGCTGCGTATTTTGGCCGTGGCCATGGCAATACTTTCCAACCCACTGGCGCAATAACGGTTTATGGTTATACCTGCTGCATCAATGCCCAATGCACGTGCCGCAATGATGCGCCCAAATTGTAATCCCTGTTCCGCTTCAGGAACCGCGTTGCCTACAATTACATCATCCACTCTTTTCACATCCAGTTGCGGTACAGAGGCCACCAGGCCCTTTACCACTTCTACCGCCAGGTCATCAGGCCTGAAAAAACGGAATCCACCGCGCTTACTTTTTCCCACCGCCGTGCGATAGCCGGCTACGATATAAGCTTCCTGCATACTTATGTTTTTTGCTTACTCAAATATAGGAATTATTGTGAAAGGTTGTTTATGCAACCATATTCCGGGATATATACCACCTAGTTCGGCTTTTAACCCGGTTGAGCTGTCTCACACAACTCAGGTTTCGCACCTATCTTCGCAGCATGCTTTACCCGCTTTTACGCGAACTGCTTTTTGCCTTTCCCCCGGAGGACGTGCATTATTTTTCCATGAACATGCTCAGGCTTTTGTGCCGGTCAGATGCCGGGGCTGCCCTGGTACGCCGGCAGTTTGCCTGGAGGGATCATTCCCTGGCAAAGGATTTTTGGGGACTTAGGTTTCGAAACCCGGTAGGACTGGCCGCGGGCTTTGATAAAAATGCCCTTTACCTGGCGGAACTGGATGCACTTGGCTTTGGTTTTGTAGAAATAGGTACGGTTACACCCAAACCGCAGCCGGGCAATGAAAAACCCAGGTTGTTCCGGCTTCCGGACGATAAGGCGCTGATTAACCGGATGGGATTTAACAATGATGGGGTAGAACGGGTTAGGGAAAGACTCGCGTTATGGAATTCAAAACGCAGAGATCAAAACTCAAAACTGGTGGTAGGAGGAAATATCGGCAAGAATAAGGCTACGCCTAATGAGGATGCATGGAAGGATTACCATACCGGGTTCACCAGGCTTTTTGAAGAGGTGGATTATTTTGTTGTAAATGTGAGTTCACCCAATACACCCGGGCTGAGAGAACTGCAGGAGAAAGATGCGTTGACAAAAATATTATCCGAACTCCAGAATAACAACCAGGGAAGGACAAAGCCTAAACCGCTTTTGCTGAAAATAGCGCCCGACCTTACGCAGGGGCAACTGGATGATATTATTGCACTTGCCAATGAAGTAAAGTTGAGCGGTCTGGTAGCGGCTAATACAACTATCAGCCGGGAGGGCTTATCGGAGAAGTCAAGAAGGATGAGTGACGATATCGGTGCGGGTGGGTTGAGCGGACGGCCACTGCGGGAGCGGGCTACCCGGGTTGTGGAATATATTTCCCACAATACCGGGGGTAAGATCCCTATCATAGCCAGCGGCGGAATTTTTACGGGTGCCGATGCTGCAGAGAAAATGCAGGCGGGTGCGTCATTGGTGCAGGTATGGACAGGCTTTGTTTACGAGGGTCCTTCCATTGTAAAAAATATCTGCAGGCAGCTTTCGGCATAATCCCATTTATATTTGCAGTCAATCTTTTTGCATGGAATCATTATATACTACAGAAAACCTTGTCAGCTTTTTAGTACTGGTAGTGCTTGAAATAGTACTCGGGATCGATAACGTGATCTTTGTGAGTATTATCATGAACCGTTTGCCCAGGGCGCTGCAGAAAAAAGCAAGAGCCACCTGGATGATCACGGGTATGATCGTGCGGTCGATATTATTATTCGGGCTTAGCTGGTTACTGGCACAGAAAGGAAAAACCGTACTGAGCATTTTCGGTAAGAATCTTGATCTGGCCAGCATTGTAATGCTTGCAGGGGGGCTTTTCCTGATTTATAAAACGGTGAAGGAAATACACGCCAAACTGGAGGGAGAAGCGGACCTGGCGGCGGGTGTAAAAACCAAGACCATCAGCTTTGGAAAAGCCATCGTAGAGATTATGCTGATTGATATGGTATTCAGCTTCGACAGCATAATTACCGCAGGTGGAACGGCCAAGCGGCTTGAAGTAATGATTGCCGCTGTTGTAGTGGCCATGGTGATGATGTTCCTGTTCAGTCCAAAAATCTCTTCCTTTATTCACAAACACCCTACCTTAAAAATGCTGGCGCTTTCTTTCCTGGTAATGATTGGTTTTGTATTGCTGGTGGAAGGATGGGATAGTGAGCGAGCGCATGATATGAACCTGAAAAACTATGTTTATTTTGCCATGGCCTTCTCTTTCATTGTGGAACTGCTGAATATGAAACTGCGTAAAAAATATGCCCGGCCCGTTGAGCTGCATGAACCTAAGCTTTCAGATATGGATGCCAATGACAGGGACGATACGGCGAGATAATAAGTACGATATTAGAAGTACGAAGTACGGAGGATGAAATACGAGTATGGGGAACCAGGTTCAAAGACGAACCTGGTTTTTTTTGGGGTTATGTTTCGTTCCGGAGATTATTTTAGTTTGATGTTTCAGGGAAATGCTTTTACTTTGTATTTCAAAGTACTTTTATGGAAGAGAACAAAGAGCACCTTGACGCGCTGCGGGATATCAAACAGATGATGGAGCGGAGCAGCCGCTTTATCAGTTTGAGCGGGCTAAGTGGTATAGCCGCGGGTGCCTGTGCATTGGTGGCCGCATTGTATACCTGGCAGATATTCCAGTCATACCAGGCAGCCGGGTTTAATTTCCGGCACATGGCTTTTGAACCGAATGGAGAACTGCGCCTGAAGTTACTGGTCATTGGGGGTATTACATTTACCCTCGCAATGTCGCTTGCTTTCATCTTCACTTACCTGCGCAGCCGGAAAACAGGTATTCCCATCTGGGGCACAATGGCAAGGAGATTATTATGGAATACGGTCATTCCTTTGTTTGTGGGAGGAGTGGTGGTGGTAAGGCTGTTGGATGTTGGCCTTCACGGGCTGATTGCACCCAGTTGCCTTTTGTTCTATGGCCTGGCATTACTCAATGGCAGTAAATACACACTGCCGGAAGTTCGGTGGCTGGCGTATGGACAGATCATCCTGGGATTGATAAACCTGTGGATGATCGGCTATGGCCTCATTTTCTGGGCCCTCGGTTTTGGTATATTGCATATCCTTTATGGATCCATCATGTGGTGGAAGTATGAAAAACAATAGCGGCGAAAAGATACCGCACCCGTAATCCAGGAACATGAAGAACCCCATTGAAAATCTGAACAAAGTATTTGACAGCCGCATACGGCTGGGCATCATGAGTGCCCTGCTGGTTAACGCAGACGTTAGCTTTAATGACCTCAAGGAATTGATTGAAGTAACGGATGGCAACCTGGCCAGCCACTTAAAAACCCTTGAAGAGGCGGTTTATGTGAAAGTGACAAAAGGCTTCGTGGGCAGGAAAACGAACACAACTTATACCGTTACGCGGGCGGGCGAGAAAGCATTCAAACAACACCTGTTGGCACTGGAGCAAATGATCCGGAAAATAAAATAATTTTTTTTGACCTTTTACTTTGAAATGCAAAGCACTTTTAAAAATAAAACAACGGGCGATATTGATATGTCACTGCAGCTTTGGCTGGGTACCCTGTTTGCTCTAACTGCAGGGATATTCGTGGTAGTAATGTATGCGCAACTCAGCCGGGGCCTGTTGATCTGTTTGGGTATCGGGCTGGGGGCGGCTGTTTGCAGTTCACCGGTACTGTTGGTCTATGCGCTGATACTTCCCGCCATCAACCGTCACTACCAAAGTGTACATACGAAAACAGCCGCATTGTTTGCGCTCAATGCCCTCATCACCATGGCTTATAGTGTGGTACTGGCGCTGGTGGTGCAACCTGAGCAGGATGATTTTATAGCAGTCGCCGGCGCCTGCTTCCTGGTTCTGTTCGGTGCAGCATCTGTATCTGTCGGGCTGTGCCGGACCAGCCTTTATTCCCGCTATTTCGGTTATCGCATGCATGAGTACGGATCACATCTTTTAAAAAACCAAAACAATCAGTATATGGAACCGCAGTCAGTCAACGAAACAACATCAAATCAAATTAACAAGCCGGTCACGAAGGGGTTGATCACGGCGGCACTGATACTCCTTATGCTTATTCCCACCTGGTTCATATCCAGTTTGGTAGAAGAGCGACAGGCAAGACAAGCAGGCGTGGTAAAAGATGTGGCCGCTAAATGGGCCACTGCTCAAACCGTTACGGGACCTTATCTCTACATTCCCTATTACCGTAAGGAGAAAGATGCGGGTGGAAAGGAACTGGTGACCACACAATATGTATTGGTATTACCCGATGAGCTTTCTGTAACGGCTGATATTATTCCGGAGCAGCGTTTGCGTTCTATTTATAAGGTGCTGTTGTACCGCAGCAGCGTTACCACCAAAGGAAATTTTGTACTGCAATTGCCAAAGGATATTGATCCCTTATCACTTAAACTGGCAGACGCCAGGGTATGTATCGGTATCAGTGATTTCAAAGGCATTGAGAAAAAAGTGGATATCCGTTTTAACGGTAACACTTATACGCTGATGCCGGGTTTGCCCGCCACCAACATTGATAGTGCCGGTCTTTCCGCTGCTATTGATCTCACCCAAAGTATGATCGGCAGCACGCTTGCCTTTGATATGCCGTTGCAACTGAAGGGAAGTGAGCAACTGCATTTTGTACCGCTGGGCGGTAACAGCCAGTTTTCCATCAGGTCGGCATGGACTGATCCATCTTTTGACGGAACCGTTTTACCGGGTGAAAGAAATGTGACCAGCGATGGGTTTACAGCCAAATGGGTATTCAACAAAGCCAACCTGCCCTTTGGTACCGTATTGAAGGATGCGCGTATAAACAAAGAGGCATTGAGCTTTGGCGTGAGTATGCTGCAGCCGGCAGACCAGTATGCCAAAACCACGAGGAGCGTTAAGTATGCAGTACTCATTATCGGCCTTACCTTTTCATTGTTTTTTATCATTGAACTGATGCAGAAAAAAGCGGTTCACCCGGTACAGTATGTACTCATTGGCCTGGCCCTGGTGATCTTCTATACTTTGCTGTTGTCTATCAGTGAATTCATTTTCTTCGATAATGCATACCTCGTAGCGGCCTCCGCCACTGTATCACTGATTTCGTTATATGCCAGGGGGCATTTCAACAGTTGGAAGACGGCTGGGATATTTGCATCGGTGCTTAGTGGATTGTACAGTTTTATTTTTATCCTGATCCGTTTGGAAGACACCGCTTTGTTGCTGGGAAGTATCGGGTTATTCATTATCCTGGCCCTGGTTATGTATGCCAGCAGGAAAATAAACTGGTACGGTAATTCAGCTAATGTACAGCAGGCTTAGTAATGCAGGCGCTGGCGGATGTGGGCGCAGGGATTGCAGTGGGGGCTTCAGGATGGCGGGTAACCTGGAACGAAAGCGAGGAAGCATCACAAAAGTTATCGGGGAGAAACTGAATGTCGTTTTGACCCGTTATCCGTGGTAGCGAACTGCCTTTGGGGCATGGTATATGTTTTGAGAGTGGTGGTACGTGCGGACGACTCGCATGGCGGCCAACAGTTGACTATGTTTGCACTGATTACCTGTGCCACAAACAGCGGAGACGGCGTTCACAAAAACCTCAAGCCATACAATATGAAAGTACAACCCATTACACGGGCATTTGGCCACGCATTCAACGGACTGGGGCATTTTTTTATCCGCGACAGAAACGGGAAAATACACCTCATGGCCGGCATCATGGTGCTGCTTGCGGGCTGGTATTTTGCAATTTCAACCGCGGAGTGGTGCATCATACTGTTATGTACCGCAGTTGTGCTGAGCCTGGAGATGTTGAATTATGCGATAGAAAACCTATGCAACCTGGTGCATAGTGAATACCATCCCCTGGTTAAAACCACCAAAGATGTTTCTGCCGCCGCCGTTCTATGGTCGGCCCTGCTCAGCCTCGTAATAGGACTGGTCATTTTTATTCCTAAAATAATTATTGCATTATGAATCTGCATATTTCTGCTATCAGCAAAATGTTGTTGCTCTCGGTGGCTTTTACCATGACCATGCTATTGGTACGGGTTGTTTATTCTGACACCTGGGATTATCGTTTCTATGGCTGGAACACCTTCCTCGCCGCCATACCTTATTTTGTGAGTACGCAGTTATTAAAATTAAAAAAACTGCATGTGGCCGCTGTTTTGATGCTCATTGTGTGGCTGCTGTTCTTTCCCAATGCTCCTTACATTATTACTGATCTGCTTCATTATGAAGAGAGGGCCCCGGTTCCTTTCTGGTACGATATTCTACTCGTTATTTCCGCCGCGTGGAATGGGTTAATACTCGGACTCATATCGCTTCTGAACGTGGAGACATTTTTGAGGCGGCATATCAAACCCCTATGGGCAACTGTTTGTGTACTTGTGAGCCTGCTGCTTTGCGGCTACGGTATATTTATCGGCAGATTCCTGCGGTTTAACAGTTGGGATGTTGTAACGGACCCAGCCATGCTCATGTATACATCAGCGCATCATGTGCTGCTGCCCCAGCGATATTCCAAACTCTGGGTGTTCACGCTTTTGTTTGCGGTGTTGCTGGGCATTATTTACTATACGTTGAAGCAGTTGCAGAATTCCGCCAACAAAAAATAAAACAACTCACCCCGACTTCGCGCTGCTCGTCACCCTTCTCTACAGGTAGAGAGGGGATTTACAACCCCTCTTTGCGCAGCAGAGAGGGGTGACGAGCGAAGCGAAGTCGGGGTGAGTTGAATGTTTTTAGAAATCAAACCCAAGCGCAAAATACCAAACAGGCTTTCCTTTAAATACACCTTTCATGGGCCATCCGGCATCTACTTTCATGAAATAGCCGAGCAGCGTACTGCGTACACCAAAACCATAACCGCCTGCAAACGGTCCCAGTCCGCCGGCATCAAGTCTTACCACAACGGGGCTATTGGACCGGATCACTTCTCCGGGACGCGTGATGCCATTGTATTTGCCGTTCCATGCGGAACCCAGGTCAACAAACTGTACCAGTTGAAAATTACGCAGGAACGCATTGTTGATGGGCCGGTTGATCAGCGTTGAGAATACGGGGAAACGGAACTCACTGTTAATAACAAACGCATTGTTTCCGTTGGCGATGTTCTGGTTATACCCGCGCATATTAACGGCCAGTGACTGAAACGCATACGTCTGGTCGGGCGCGGGCTGGTTATTATTGAACTTGGGGCTCAGCCATCCATCCACACCGCCCAGGTAATAAATCAGTTTCTGGCCACCCCATGAGAAGTCGGCTGCGGCACGTCCGGCCCAGATAAAATTGCGGTAGATCTTATGATAGTGCCTGCCATCAAAACCAAAATTATAGGTGGTTTTGCCCGCGGCTTTATTGCCCAATGGCTGGTTGATATCGATGTATACTTTGAAACGTGTTCCCACCCAGATATTCTGTGTTGGATTAATGGTATTGTCGTGCACATATTCCAAACGTGAAACGGCCCATTTGGTGAGTGTATCGGGAAACTTAAGTGCATTTTGATCGGGTAAGCCCGAATTGTTATCATAAGAACGCAGTACGCCCCTGTCTGTACGAACACCAAGGGTTGCCCGCAGGCTCTTTACTTCATTAAATGGATAAGTAAAATTAGCCTGGTACAGGTTAGTGTACAGCATGGTATTGAAACTGGTGTTGTAAAAATTACTTACGTTGCTTCGGTAATAAGTAAGTCCCCAGTCGATGCGTTTGCGAAGATTCTGGTACGTAAAGAATACATCTTTATCGCTCAGGTCAGTTCCAAAACGGAGTCCGCCTACAAATTTTTGATCTTCCATCAGGTCACTCACACCTACGCGGAACGTGAAGTTGAAATCGTTACCGTTATTCAGTTGCACCGGCCCCGAACCACCTGCATAGGGCTGGTACCTGTTGATGAGGATATTGTTGGTGAAACCACTCAGCACATAATCCGAATTGAATTTCAACCGGTAATCATAGAGCCGCGACTTAGCCAGTATCGACACTTTGTCTACGGGTATATCTGCTGCCTGCCTTCTTGCAATAGCTGCCGAATCGGGTTTTTCGTCTGCAAATTCATTCTGGAAAAAATCTGAGGCTTTGTTTGAGGTGTCAGATCCCGATCGCTTATTGTAAATGATGGCTTTACCATCAATGGCTTTTTTCTCTGCCGTGAGCTTACGTACATATTCGGTAGGGCGCGCACTGATGTTGCGTCTTAGCAGGGCAATGGAATCCACTTTGAGCTTGTATACAAATTTGTAATCACCCTCCCGCCGTACCTCACTTACCTGTCCGTTATTGCCCGCGATGCGGGTTTCGAGCAGGGAACTCTGGTAATTGGTTATAGGGAAGGTGTAGGTAGAATCTTTGTATACCTGGAAATAACTAACACTGTCAGGCTCCTGTTTCTGCCATGCCCGTAAAGTGGAATCAAATTCTTTGGGCGCGGGGTTACGCAATAACTCATCTCCGATATAATAAAGCGTATCCAATCCATTTCGCTGTGTAGAAAAGAAACCAGCCCAGCGGTTGCCGATACCGGTAGCATCAGACACATAGGTAAAGTGGTTGGTATTGTACTGCATTGGGTAACGTGCGTTACCAATCTTTACATTGGTTAACTGTGCAAGTTGCTTTTCCTTACTGTCGTTAAGGATATCCACCATATAAATATTGAATGGATATTTTCCCGGCAATACCGTATCGGAATTGGGTGATAGAGGTGCGGGCCTGTTGGAGGCGAAGATGATGCCTACCCTGTTAGGAAAAGCAACAAATGTGGGATCCACATCGTCATACACATCATTGGTGATCTGTGTGGCTTTTTGTTCCTCAATTTTATATGTGTAAATATCCGAGTGGCCATTTTTTACCGCACTCATCACCAAAGTATTGGCATCAAGCATAAATGTTGCATCAAGTATCTGGTCAAAACCTGTGATCTCCTGTTTGAAACGCTTGTATTTGGCAAGCACATCATACACAAACATTTTTACTTTCCCATCTTCCCAGTAAACCACCAGCAATCGGGTACCTTTTCCATCCCAGGCAAGAATAGGATAATTGGGGTTGATATCACCCTGGTTGGTGCGCACACCTATTTTAAGCAAGGTGCGGGCATCATAAAAATTCTCCATCAGTTTAACCGCATATTGTCCCTTCTTAAATTCTACCACCGCATAGGTATTGCTGCGCAGGTTGGGATTGGCCTGGAAACGGAAATAATCATTTTTTGAAACATCTTCCGAAACCACCATTTGCCCCTTGGGCTGGTTACGCCGCTGGCGTATATCTTTTGCATATACTTCCTGCTCATATTGCATGAAATCTGCCAATACCTCCTTGAATTTCTTTTTGCAAACACGCAGGCAGGCATTGTTCAGGTTCTTGTAGATCCTGGCCAGGTATAAGAGGTAGGTTACATTCTCTTTCCTGTATTTTTCTGCGATATAGTTCCAGAATGCCTGTCCGGCCAGTATCGGTTTTTCAAATGCAAACTGATAAAAGGAATTATACCTGCCACCCAGGATGGCGCTTTTCAGTTCATCATCTTTTTCAGTGCTCCAGTTTTGTCCGGCATACGCAACATAACCATCCACCAGCCATTTGGGAAGATCCAGCAAAGCCTGGTTGCTGGCAAATTCACCTATATCGTCTCCAAAGAGCATATTATCGGTCAATACCCGCGCAATGCCTTCGCGAACCTGGCGTTTAAGGTGTTCATGGTTGCCATCAAAGTACACTACCAGTTTGTTGTTTACCAGTTTAGTGAGTCCGCCAGAGTTCTGCCAATCGGACCCCAGCCCTATATTGCTGCTTTTATAATCGTTGTAACTGTTATACACTACAATATTGGCCCTGCGCTGGAGCGAGTATTCAATAAAATTTTCAATAGATCGCAGTTCTTCTTCGGCCAGTTGTGCAACAAATTTGCCCAGCTCCACGCCACCCTGCGAGGTGTAGGTATTAAAATTTGGCGACTGGTAAAATTTCCAGATAAATTTTTTATGCTGTACCCGGTTCTTTCCAAACTCCACGGAATTGACCTGGGCAGTAGACAGTAAAGGAAAAAGAAAAAAGAGGAAAACAATCCATTGGGTGATTCGATTCACTTGCATATCCGAACTTTGTGTTTTAAAATTAGTCATTTACACGTAAAAGCAGGTAAAAATACCATTATGCTAAAGGTTAAGGTGTTTACATTCAGCCCGGTACAGGAGAATACCTATGTACTCTACAACGAACAGAACAAAGCTATTATAATTGATCCCGGATGTTACTTCAGCGCTGAACAGGAAACGTTAAAAATGTTTATAGAAGATACGGCTCTGGAGCCCATTAGGTTGCTGAATACACATTGCCATCTTGACCATGTGTTTGGCAACAAATGGGTGCATGAAACATTTGGCCTGGAACTTTACCTGCACAGGGGAGAAGAAAACATGCTCAAACTGGCCCCTTTATCGGGCGAAAAATGGGGGTTGCCCTTCAGCAATTATGAGGGTCCGCTGCATTTTCTGGAGGAGGGTGATGTGCTTGAGTTGGGCGGTGATAAGCTGGAAGTGCTGTTAACCCCCGGACATTCACCAGCCAGCCTGTGTTTCTACTGCCGGAACCAGCAGTTTGTTATCGGCGGTGATGTGCTGTTCCGTGAAAGCATCGGTCGTACCGATCTCCCCGGCGGTGATCATGCCACTTTGCTGGATAGTATCCGTACCAGATTGTTTGTTTTGCCTGATGAAGTCATTGTGTATCCCGGCCATGGCCCGGCCACAACCATTGGGTATGAGAAGGAGCAGAACCCGTTTGTAAACGGATAAGTTGACTGGCTGACAGGTTAATAAGAGGAAACAGATTTTTTCACTAACCTGCCAGCCAGGCAACAGGGCCGGGCCCTAATCAACAGCTTTATTATAGGCGGTAATAAAAATAGCTCCGAGGTTCTTGTAGGGAGGTACATAATCATCAAATTTTTCCTTGGATGTACCGCTGAACCTTGCTTCCAGGTTATTCCAGATGGCGGGCCAGTTCAGATCTTTGCCCTGCCGCAGATTTTCACTGATCACATTGATCATCCCCTGGTTAATGATACCGGTACCCACCTGTTTGGAGGAAATGATATGCGCACCAGGGCAAATCTGTAATACATCATTCAGCATCTGGTACCCGCCACAACTACCCAGCAACACCACTTTTGCAGATGATGCCAGTTTGCCGATGGTGGTTTTAAGGTAGTAACTATGTCCGCGGTGAATAACAATGCTGGGATCGATGCCGCTGCGTGAAAGGTATTCAATCAGGCTATCCTGTGATTCTTCATCAAGCTCTTTTTTCTCGTCAAGGGGCAGATTGGAATAGATAACAACGGGTGTACCCTTTACAGAGCGAACTTCTGTCCATTTGGGTTTGCGGGTAATTTTCCAGTTGGCGTTTTTGAAGTGGGCGAGAAAAGCGTTGTACACGTTTGATCCGTCTTTATCACCATAAAAAAACTGCTGCATCACAATACGTCCCGAAGTATCCCTGAGCAATTTGTTCGGCATAAAATAAATGGGATTGATACCCAGTTCTGCAGATATATCTACTTTATTCTCCGTATCCATCGACAGGAAAATGGTATTAAGCAGGCGATAGATCGTTTGTCCCCTGCGGTTTCGCTGCTTTTCGCTATCGGCAAGGTTGGTTTGCACCTGCTCCAGGATCAGTTTGCGAAGGTCATTGTTATAGATACTGCCATAGGAATCGGCCACGTCTACCGCATCTTCCAGCGTCCTTGTTTCGCCGAGGTGGCTCACAAAATCTTTCATCACATTTTGCGCGGTGGGCTTATCCATTTTATCAAGAAAATTATCCAGCGTGTTATACGCTGCACACATCTTGATGAATTTTTTATAATAATCGTTATGTACAAGGTACAGCAGCGAATCTGATTTGGCACCTTTCATGCGTTGCATGATCCTGGGGTATACACCATTCACAAAACTGGAAGTATAAATCTCTTCTTCACTCAGCACGGCGAGGTAATACAGTTCCTCGGGTGAGAGTCCTTCCAGGCTTTTGAAACGCACATTGAGGTTGTTCTCGTCATGCAGGGCATTGATCTCATTGATGTATAATTCTATCGCTTTTGACCTGAGCTTGTTCGTAAGTACCTGTGCCGCCATGGGGGTATCACCTTTCTGCATGCGCGCCGCATAATTAATGCGCGTCTTTACCAGTAAAGAGTAATAATCGCCTGATGACTCCTTTGCGAGCAGGGGCGTTATGGAATCGAGGGTTAAACGGCCCTGGTAGAGTTGGTCGAGAAAGGGAAAATACATGCGGCCCGTTTTCATAACCGCCATGCGGGCAATGGCTCTTACCAACGGGTGGTTTACAGACTGGATCCGTTTGCCCAGGGCATTGGGAACAGCTGCATAATTATACAACTCCTCCTGGTCGCGGAAAGCCGCAAGAATGATCAGGCTGTCTGCATAGGAATTGTTGGGATATTTGGTCAGGATGTTCAGGCAATGCTCCGGGTCGCGCTGGCATTCCTTGAGCACCAGTATATCTTTGGCGGCTGCGATGCCTTTGTTTTCTTTGAGGCCATAATTTTCTATCAGGATATTGCCTATTACAGGTTCATTGTCTGCCACAATACCCGCTATGGAATTACCGGCAAGTTCCAGTTTCATAGCGTCATCATAGGCTTTCACCAGGCTGGGTAACAAAGTGCCCCTGATGGAACGGGCATTATAACCCGAAATAAAGCTCGTGAGCATTTCATTGATACCCCTCAGCCACTTGAATTTACCGTTATTATCGAGCGAATTGTTCAATTCCACGCCTGCGCGCATATTATTGACCAGAATACGAACAGAACGGTTTACAGAACGGTTGATGGTATCACTGCGTGTAATACCCACCCTGGCAAGTGTATTCAGGGAATTGATGATATTATCATGGTGTAAAACCCGCATAGACGGGATGGCGGGCATGGCCACTTCCTTCTGGGAATAGGCACTGCTAATCAGCGTAAGGCACAAAAAGGCCAGGAAAAATCTCTTCATTCGCATATAGGTTACAAAAATACTGCCATCTAACGGTAAGATGCAGTTTCCCCATTTTTGGCAGTTAACAATAACATAATAAAGAGATTTCCCCATTTTGCGGTCAGCAAAAATTAATTTCGTGTAAACATAATGTTAATGGAAGGTAAGACGAAGAAGATCCTGATTGCTGACGATGAGCCCGATATATTGGAAATAATCAGCTATAACCTCGGTAAGGAAGGATACGATGTCTATACCGCAAAAGACGGCAATGAGGCCATTGACAGGGCCAAACTGCTTCATCCTGATCTGATTATTTTGGATATCATGATGCCCCGTAAGACCGGCGTTGAAGTATGCCAGGTACTGCGGGCACAACCCAGTTTCCAGGATACCTTGATCATATTCCTCACGGCACTCAGCGATGAGGCCTCTGAAATAAAAGGCCTCGAAACCGGTGCAGACGATTATGTAAGCAAACCGATCAGCCCCAAAGTTTTGGTTAGCCGGGTGAATGCATTGTTCCGCCGGATTAACAACAAAGAAACCGGTAAGAATATCGAGGTGGGTAATGTGAATATAGACCCGGTTAAATTCCTGGTTACAATAGAGGGGCAGGATGTGATCCTTGCCAAAAAAGAATTTGAATTGCTCTACCTGCTCGCGTCACGTCCCGGCCGCGTTTTTCTCCGCAATGAAATCCTCTCACAGGTTTGGGGCAACGACGTGATCGTTGGCGACCGTACCATTGACGTTCATATCCGCAAAGTGCGGCAAAAATTGGGTGTGGATTGCATTACCACTGTAAAAGGGGTAGGGTATAAGTTTGAAATGTGAGCGACGGTACATTCCGGGAAGTTCTAAGTCCATAGTAAAAAAGTAAATTGCATTCAAATGCCATGGACTATGGACCATGGACCCCTACCATGTTCAAAACAAAAAACCTCTCCCCGCAGCAATTATCCGCATTCACTGCCCTGATCCTTTCCGTGCCGGTGGCGATAGGTATATGGCTGTTGCGGCCCGACCTGCTCATTGCGGGTATATCATTGGTGGTAACCTTTATCGGCAGTTACCTGTTGATCCGGTTTGTACTGGAATCTTTTATTTACCGGAAGATCAAACTCATTTATAAGTTCATCTACCAGACCAAAGCCACCAAGCGCGAGGAAACTTATTATAAATATATCCTTCCGCAAAAAGGGATTGATGAGGTAAGAGAGGATGTGGAACAATGGGCAGAACAACGAAGCGCCGAAATTGAATTGCTGAAAACAAATGATGCCTACCGGAAGGAGTTCCTGCAGAACCTGGCGCATGAATTCAAGACACCAATCTTCGCAATACAGGGATATGTTGATACATTGCTGGGTGGCGCAATGGATGATCCTCAACTCAGCAAACGTTTCCTGGAAAATGCGGCCCGCAATGTAGACAGAATGGTTAACCTGGTAGAAGATCTTGACGAGATAACGCGCCTGGAAAGCGGCCAGCAGCCATTGTACAAAGAAAATTTTGTGATACAGGAACTGATCAGGGAGAGCTACGAGGCACTATCTATCAAAACCGCCGCAAGGAATATACGCTGCAGTATCAAGAAAGGCTGCGAATCCCCTATCCAGGTTTTTGCCGATAAGGAAAAGATCCGGCAGGTGATCACTAACCTGTTACAGAACGCGATCAAGTACGGTAAACAGGATGGCAGCATCGTGGCCAGCATTTATAATACCGATGGCCGTCATGTGCTGGTAGAGATCAGCGATGACGGCATGGGCATTGCGGAGGAACACCTTCCGCGGATCTTTGAACGGTTCTACCGCACCGACCGCGGGCGTAGCCGCAATGTGGGGGGAAGTGGGCTGGGCCTGGCTATCTGTAAACACATCATTGAGGTACACGGCCAAACCCTGCATGTAAGGAGCAAAGTAGACGTGGGAACCACCATAGGGTTTACTCTGTCAACCAGAAAAGAGTAAGCTTGCTGAGTTTACAGTATAGCCAAAAACAGCCGGCCCACATATTACTAAATCATTAATTATTGGTATTAAGGATGGGTTAGGAGGCATAAGCCTATTTTTGCCAAAATACATAGCCATGGGAATGAATACATTCGGTCGCCTGTTCATGCCAAAGAATAAGGTGTTCTATGAACTTTTTGAGGATGTGGCTGAGAAAGTGCATGAGATGGGTGTCCGCTTGAAAGAAATGGTCAGTGAGCCGGACCGCAACAAAAGAGCGGCAATACTGGCTGTGATAGAGGACCTTGAGCATAAGAACGACGACAATACACACCGGATATTCACTGAGCTGGGCCGCAACTTTATTACTCCCTTCGACAGGGAAGACATTCACTACCTGGCCACCGCGCTTGACGATATCTGCGACTATATTTACGCATCTTCCAAAAAAATCAATTTCTACAATGTAAACCCCAACGATACAGGCATCCAGAAAATGGCCGACCTGATACTGCAGGGCTCTATAGAGATCAGGAAAGCGGTCATGGGCCTGCGCGATATGAAGAACCTGCGTGAAATGACAGAAGCAATGGTTAAAGTGAACAGTATTGAAAACCAGGCCGATGATGTTTTTGACATGAGCATTGAAATGCTTTTCCAGCAGGAGAATGATTTTAAGGAGGTCATCAAAAAAAGAGAGATCTACCAGGTAATGGAGATCGTGACAGACAAATGTGAAGACGCGGCTAATGTGATAGAGTCCATCATCATTAAATATGCGTAACATTCAATTAGTAATTAATAATTAATAATTAGCGATCCGGCCCGCGTGGAATGATGGCTTACTATTATTAATTATTAATCCTCAATTATTAATTAATTCTATGTTCACATTACTGATCGTCATAATCGTTCTCGCTTTTATTTTCGATTATATCAATGGGTTTCATGATGCGGCCAATTCCATTGCCACCATTGTGTCTACCAAGGTGCTTACTCCATTCCAGGCGGTGGTATGGGCGGCCTTCTTCAACTTTGCAGCATTTTTTATTGCTAAATATATTTTTAAAGAATTTGGTATCGGTAACACGGTTGCCAAATGGGTCAATGCGGAATTCATTACCCTGCATGTGATACTGGCAGGTATCATTGCCGCTATTATCTGGAACCTGGTAACCTGGTGGTTTGGTATACCATCCAGTTCATCACATACTTTAATGGGCGGTTTTGTTGGGGCAGCGCTGGCCCATGCCGGCGGCTTTGGCGAAAACGGCATAGATGTGATCAACTACGCAAAAGTAATTCCGACATTCCTTTTTATTTTTCTGGCACCATTGATAGGTATGATCATTGCATTTATCATCACCATCTTCATAGTCCATTTATGTAAGAGGGCCAATCCCTATAAAGCAGAAAGCTGGTTCAAAAGGTTGCAGCTCGTTTCTTCTGCGGCATTCAGCCTCGGGCATGGCAGTAATGATTCCCAGAAAGTAATGGGCATCATCGGGGCCGCCACCATTTATTATGAAAGCACGCTGGGAAACAAAATGGATTTTAACCAGTTTATCGCCGCCTATCCCTGGGTACCCTTCACCAGCTTCCTGGCCATTGGATTGGGTACGATGAGTGGTGGCTGGAAGATTGTAAAGACCATGGGTACAAGGATTACTAAGGTTACCCCGCTCGAAGGAGTGGCCGCTGAAACTGCCGGTGCTATCACGCTGTTTATGACCGAACACTTCAAAATACCGGTGTCTACTACCCATACCATTACGGGCGCCATCATTGGGGTGGGTGCAACCAAGCGATTAAGCGCGGTGCGCTGGGGTGTAACGGTGAATCTATTGTGGGCATGGATCATCACCATCCCCATCTCGGCATTGATGGCCGCTATCGTTTACTATATCCTGAAACTCTTTCTCTGATAGGACCCCTGCCCGTATTTTCTAGCTTTATCCATTTATCTTGCGGTATATTTTTGTGCTATGAATAAGATACTGGTGACTGGCGGATGTGGGTATATTGGATCTCATACCATTGTTGACCTGCTTGAAAACGGGTATACGGTTATTTCCATCGATGATAATTCGAGATCAACGCCTTATGCGGTAAGTGGTATTGAACACATTACCGGGCGAAGAATAAAAAATTATAAAGTTGACCTCAAGAATTTTGATGAGACCCTCGCGGTGTTCCAGGAAAACCCGGATATAACCGGTGTGATCCATTTTGCGGCTTATAAAGCTGTAGGTGAATCTGTCAAAGAACCCTTACTCTATTATGAGAATAACCTTTTTGGCCTGGTGAACCTGCTGAAATGTGTGCAGGAATTTGCCGTTCCCTACGTTGTATTTTCATCGTCCTGCACCGTATATGGCAATCCGGATTCCATTCCGGTTACAGAATCTTCTCCCATCAAAAAAGCGGAATCTCCTTATGGCGCTACCAAGCAAATGGGGGAAGAAATCATCAGGAACTACAGCAGCATTGCAGGTAAGGCCGTGCTTTTGCGATATTTTAATCCGGTAGGCGCGCATCCTTCAGGGTTTATCGGGGAGCTTCCGGTTGGCAAGCCGCAAAACCTGGTACCGGCCATTACGCAAACTGGGATAGGCAAACTGCCCAGGCTGATGGTATATGGCAACGATTACCCCACGCGGGATGGTAGCTGCATCCGTGACTATATTCATGTCTGCGATATTGCTCATGCGCATACACTTGCCTTGCAATACCTCATCAACAAAAAAAACGAAACCGCCTGTGATGTTTTCAATCTTGGCACAGGTAACGGCGTTACAGTGCTCGAAGCCATTCGTGCATTTGAAGCCGTAAGCGGGGTAAAACTAACCTACGAAATTGCGCCGCGGCGCGCGGGTGATGTGGTGGCCATTTATGCCAACAATGATGCTGCCGTCAATGCACTTAACTGGCATATCCGGTACGATCTTGCAGAAATGATGCGCACCGCATGGGCATGGGAACTTAAGATTAGGGAGGCAGAAGAAAAAGTAAAAAGCAATTAGCTGTCCTGGAGGCTGTTGTAGTACCTGAAAATTTTTTCCAGGTCCGCGGCTTTCTTCAACTTGCTGTTTTCCTGTTTCATAAATTCAGATACCTGGCGTGTTTTATCTGTGAGTAAAAGAAGCAGGTCATCCGCTTTGTTCAATTTACTGATACGGTTACCAAGCACCCCATAATAGCTCACCAGTTTATCGGTGCGGCGGGTAGTTACGGCACTATTGTATTCTTTGTATTCCACGTCAGCAAACTTTGTATCCTGTAAAAGCAGTGCTTTTCCCTGTACCAGCACCTGGTAAAAATTATCGCCATTCAGTTTGTCGATTGATGGAAATCCTTTTTCAAATACCACGTCCACACCGCCTTCACCAGCACCAGGGAAGGTAACGCGCCTGATAGCAGTGGCTACTTCCAGTTCCTCACCATTGGCATCTATATAGTACAGTTTGCTCTGCTGCAGGTTCAGTTTAAATTTATTTCCACTGATCGGCTTCTCATTTCCTTCAAGATAGAGCAGCCCGTTGAGGTAGTTCCTGTTAAAGAGGTACGCTCCTTCGCCGGCCGCCGCTTTCTTTGTGAGAATGGGATTTCCGTTTCCGTCAGACAAGGTATTTAGTGAATAACCAACCTGAGCATGAAGGCTGTGCGGGAAACAAAAGAGCAGGATAGATGCGTACAGGAAAGTGGAGAATTTTAATCGTGTCATTTGTCGGTTGGGATAGATGATTGCTTAAAGGTACAGCACACAAATACCCACTTTCCCACAGGTAAACAGTTAATTACGCAGGCAGTATTTAGGCGTACCAGGGCGTGAAAATCGGTGAATGAAACAGGAATTAATGGCCGCTGCTGGTATTATAAAACGCAAAGAGTTTGATGAGATCCGTTTCTTTTTTTACACGGATATTCTGTTCGGCGATGAATTTTTCTGCTTTGCTTTTCTGGTCGCCAAAAACGGCGATGGCTTTTTCATTTCCTTTTCCGAGGTTAATCATTCCTTTTTCCGGGCTATACGCATAATACACGGCAGCGTTATCAAACTTGCGGATAATAGATGCGCCGCCATAGGGTTTCTGGTCCATATAGGTAACCTTCACAAATTTTAAAAGCTGTAGTTTGCCGGAATCCAGCACCTGGTAAAAATTACGATGATCCTGGCGATCCACCACCGGAAAGCCGGATCGGAAAGTGGCGGGTGCAGACTTTTCATCACAGGCGGCAAATTCAACAGACTCAATGGGTGTGGAAGCTTCCTGTTCAAGGCCATTGGGCAGGCGGTAAATTACGCGGTTATCCTGCAGGTCCAGTTTTACATCCAGCCCACGGTATCTTTTTCCCCGTGCAACTTTAATTGTGGCCAGGCAGTATTCATTTTTATAAAATGGGCTGCCATCCATCTCGTAGCCCGTGGTAAGATTTAGCGGGCTGCCATTAATGTCTTTCAGGAACTCATTCCGCTCCGCAAGAATAATAGTAGGCGTTGTGGATTGCGCAAATGAAAGAAATGGGCAGCATGCGGCGATCAGTATTCCTATCCATTTCATAAAAATGTTATTTACTGGTTCAGCATTTTTTCTGCATTTTCCGCCATCTGGAGCGACTCGATGAACTCATCAATTTCGCCGTTGATCACTGCATCAAGATTATAGGAGGTAAGGCCTATGCGATGGTCAGTAACCCTTCCCTGTGGCCAGTTATAGGTTCGGATCTTGGCGCTACGGTCACCTGTACTCACCAAAGTCTTTCGCCGCGTGGCGATCTCCTCTTCCTGTTTGCGTACCTGCTCCTCGTATAATTTTGTGCGTAACATGGTCATGGCTTTCTCGCGGTTACCCAACTGTGAGCGTTCCGTTTGGCAAACCACTACCACACCTGTGGGAATATGCGTAAGAAAAACTTTTGTCTCTACTTTATTTACATTCTGTCCGCCCGCACCACCACTACGTGCTGTTTCCATTTTTACATCGCTCTCTTTGAGTTCAAAATCCAGCTCCTCGGCTTCCGGCATCACGGCCACGGTGGCTGCGGAGGTATGCACCCTGCCCTGTGTTTCCGTGTCCGGTACCCTTTGCACCCGGTGTACACCGCTTTCAAATTTCAAAGTGCCGTAAACATCTTCGCCGGTAACTTCTACCAGCACTTCTTTATAACCTCCCACGGTGCCTTCACTTTCACTAACGATGGCTGTCTTCCAACCCCTTCGCGAGCAGTAGCGCAGGTACATGCCGAGCAGATCGCCGGCAAAAAGACTGGCCTCATCGCCGCCGGTTCCTGCACGTATCTCTAGAATGGCGTTCTTATCATCCTGCGGATCTTTCGGTATCAGCAGTTTGGTTAGCTGGTTTTCAAGAATCATTTTCTGTTCTTCCAGGGCGGGCAGTTCCATTTTTGCGAGCTCACGCATTTCTTCATCGGAACCATTCTGGGCCTCTTTTGCAAAGGCATACTCCGACAAAACCTTACGGTATTGCTCATAAGGCTGTACAATTTTCTCCAGTGAACGGTATTCCTTGCTGTAGTTACCGAATTCTTTCTGGTTATTGATGATCTCGGGATTGGTCAGCGCTATTCC
>JANPIE010000004.1:0-20611 GCA_031424835.1 Chitinophagaceae bacterium | reverse complement strand
AGGAGAATCCGTAACCCTCATCAGCAAAACCAACGACCAATGGTGGCTGGTGCGCACCGATGCCGGCGAAGAGGGCTATGCGTATGCGCAATACCTGACTGGGGGGGAGTAGGCAGAAGTCAAAAGTCAAAAGTGAAAAGTCAAAAGTGAAAAGTCAAAAGTGAAAAGTCAAAAAAGAGGGGGGGTATGCCTTCGGCTTTGACTTTTCACTTTTTGGTTCCCTCACGCCTCACGTCTCACGCCTCACGTCTCACGTCTCACTTCTCACTTCTCACTTCTCACTTCTCACTTCTCACGTCTCACGTCTCACGCCTCACAAAATTTCTATGATCGGCAAGTAGCCTGTGGGTGTACTCCTTACCTTTGGCAACTATCATGAGTGAAGTGCCAAAAAAGAAGAAGGTCTTTAATGTTTCATTGCTGGGCAGGGTGTTTCATTTTGTGAAACCCTACCGCTCTTTTTTTTATATCAGCCTGGTACTGGCCATTGTTATGGCTGTTTTTGCACCCATCCGGCCTTACCTGATACAGCTAACCGTTGATAAAGCTACCGGCAAAGCGGTTCATATCCCTCATTGGCTGGAGCTGGTGCTGGTAAACACCGATCTGTCAGATGCTACCAAATTCATTATTGCGGTAAGTATCTTCCAGCTTATCTTCTTGTTTATTGAAACAGGCATACGTTTCTTTTTTACTTTTCTTACCGCGTGGATGGGGCAAAGCGTGGTAAAGGACATGCGGATAGCGGTGTACAAAAAAATTATTGGCCTTAACCTTGGCCAGTTTGATAAAACACCCATCGGCACACTCACTACCCGAACCATTAATGATATTGAAAGCATCAATGATATTTTTTCTGATGGACTCATTCCCATTATCGCAGACCTGCTTACCATACTGGTTACGCTGGGCACCATGTTCTGGATAGACTGGCGGCTTACTTTGATAAGTCTTGCACCCTTTCCGCTGATGATACTGGCCACTTACTATTTTAAAGAAAGCGTGAACAAAAGTTTTATACGCGTAAGAAATGCAGTGGCCTCCCTCAACGCTTTCGTTCAGGAACATATTACGGGAATGCAGGTGGTGCAGGCTTTTGCAGCCGAAGAAAGGGAGTTGGCCAAGTTCAAAAAAATCAATTCGGAGCACCGCAATGCCAATATCAACGCCATATTTGCCTATTCCGTTTTCTTTCCCATTGTTGAGGTGGTACTTGCCTTAAGCACCGGGCTGCTCGTGTGGTGGATCGCGGGGCGGTCACTGGATGCGGGCTTACTCGTGGCGTTTATCCTGTTTCTTAACCAGATTTTCCGGCCACTGCGGGTGATAGCCGATAAATTCAATGTGTTGCAGATGGGCATGATCGCTGCGGAGCGGGTATTCAAAGTACTGGACAATGCAGATTATGTAAAGCCATCTGCTTCCGATAGCTACCGGCCGCAAAAGATAGAGGGGCGTATTGATTTTGACAATGTATCCTTTGCCTATGCAGAACCCAATTATGTATTGAAAGATATCAGCTTTCATGTAAAGGCAGGTGAAACGGTGGCCCTGGTTGGGCATACAGGTAGCGGAAAAACATCTGTCATAAGCCTGCTGAACAGGCTATACCATATACAAAAAGGGAAAATAAGCATAGATGGTGTGGATATCGACGCTTATGATCTTGATACGCTGCGAAGAGGAATAGGCGTTGTATTGCAGGACGTGTTCCTGTTCTCCGGCTCGGTAATGGATAATATTACGCTCCGTAACCCCGAAATCAGCCGGGAACAGGTAATTGAGGCGGCGAAAATGATCGGGGTAGATGAGTTTATTATGCAGTTACCGGGGGGTTATGATTATAACGTTATGGAACGCGGAAGTACCCTCAGCCTGGGCCAGCGGCAATTGCTTTCCTTTATCAGGGCGCTGTTGTATGATCCTTCCATCCTTATCCTTGATGAGGCCACTTCTTCTATCGATACGGAAAGCGAAATGCTGATCGAAAAAGCAATCGATACAATGATCTCAGGCCGCACATCTATCGTTATCGCCCATCGCCTTTCCACCATTCGGAAAGCCACCAAAATCATTGTACTGGACAAAGGCGAGATCAGGGAAATGGGTACCCACCAGGAGCTCCTGGCGCTGGGCGGATTTTATGCTAAATTGCATGAGATGCAGTTTGAGAAAAAGAAGACTGTCCTTGTATAAAGTTCTCCGATGGCAAAAACATATTGAACGAGCATTCTGCTAACAATGAAAAAGCAGAACTGGATCAATTACGCGCAGCCCTAAAACGAAGTTATCTGGAACGTTTTATGGTGATGACAGCATTGATGAAATGGATAACCTGTTACGCCAGGCAAAAATTACCCCTCAGCCGCTTGCCCGCGCAAAATAAGTTTAGCTTGGCATATGGATGTTTTTGATGACGAGCTGATCAATTTCTGGAGCTGCCTTCAACGGCAGGGTGTAAAATATATTATGATCGGAGGGGTAGCCACCAATCTTTATGGTTATCCGCGAACCACGGATGATAATAATGTCTGGATCGGGGATACGCTGGAGAACAGGCAAAAATCACGGGCCGCCCTCCTGGCGTATAGTACTATCGATTATTTTATGCCGGACACCCTTCAGATCGTACCCGGGTAGAGCAACTTCAACCTTAATAATGTTTCCGTTTAGACCTGATGGTGGATGTAAAAGGGCTGGAATCGTATTCCTTTGATGATTGCCTGGAGGCAGCATCTATAGCCGATCTGGGCGCTGTAAAGATCCCTTTTTTACACATTAGTCACCTTATTAAAGCCAAAAAAGCGGCCAACCCGCCTAAAGATCAAGTTGATGTGATTTATCTTGAAAAGATCAAAAAATTGATGGAAGAAGGCAATGATTTGATGCCCTAATTTTTTCTCCATTTTCCTTTCTTCCCTTTAGGCTTTTACCCCCCATACCCTTATCTTTGCCGCAAATTTAGAAACAGGTATGGCTATTAGACGTCTGAAATTATTACTGGTAGCGGCTTTCAGCCTTTTTTCGGTCATTTTTTCCAATTCTTTACCTGCACAGGAAGCCGCTCATGATGAGCATAAAGACGCCCATACGGCCACGGAGGAGAAAAAATTTGATGCAGCCGAGGTCATTTTTGGCCATATCCTGGATAACCACGAATACCATTTTACCGAATACCACGATGCAGCAGGAAAAGTACACCATGTGTCCATACCGCTTCCCATCATTTTATATTCTAAGGAAAAGGGATTAACTGCATTCATGTCTTCAAAATTTGAGCATGGACACGCTATCCATAACGGGTACAAGATTACCGACGAGAAAATTGTGGCGGTAAATGAAGACGGCACGGTTAACGAAAGCATTAAAGTTTGGGATTTTTCTATTACCCGCAACGTGGTCCAGATGTTACTGGCGCTAACGGTTCTTTGCTGGCTGATGATCTCGATCGCCAAATCGTACAAAAGGGGCCAGGGAGTTACGTCGGCACCACGGGGCAAACAGAACCTGCTGGAACCGGTGGTTACTTTTGTTCGCGATGAGGTTGCCAAGCCTAACCTGGGGCATAAATACGAGAAATACCTGCCTTACCTGCTGACTACTTTTTTCTTTATCCTGATTAATAATATTTTCGGACTGATTCCAGGCACTGCCAATGTAACGGGCAATATCGCTTTTACGGTGGTTTTGGGTGTAATCTCCTTTGTAGTGATACTGGCCAGTACCAACAAACATTTCTGGGGCCATATTTTCAATCCACCCGGGGTGCCGGGCTTTGTAAAGCCCATCCTGATACTGGTTGAGTTTCTGGGTGTGTTCATCAAGCCATTCGCACTCATCATTCGTCTTTTTGCGAATATGGTGGCCGGGCACATTATTATCATCTGCCTGATCTCTTTGATTTTTATTTTCGGGCAGATGAATACATTCGCCGGCTGGGGTACCTCTCCTGTGGCGATCGCATTCACCGTGTTTATTTATTTTATTGAAGTGCTGGTGGCATTCCTGCAGGCGTTCATCTTTACCAACCTGACAGCGGTGTTCATTGGTGCGGCATTTGAAGGCGGGGATCACCATGATGAAAAGGTGCATGCATAACTGTTTTTTTTAACTGTAAATAGAACGATCATGAGTTTAAGTACAATGTTACTGGATGGAGTAGCTAACGCGGGTGGCGCGGTAGGAGCTGGTTTGGCTGCTATCGGTGCCGGTTTGGGCATTGGCCAGATTGGTAAAGGTGCTGTAGAAAGCATTGCACGCCAGCCTGAGGCTATGAACGATATCCGCGCAAACATGATCCTGGCTGCTGCCCTTGTAGAAGGTGCCGCACTGTTCGGGATTATCGTAGGCTTCCTGGCAATGGTGTTGAAATAAGCCATTGTTCAAAATTCTAAAACTGCACCTGATGCACAGGGCGGAGGGTGCAGTTTAGTAATTTGAAAATTCGGGAATTTGAAACTTTGAGAGTAGTTCTCAGGACTATTTCACAAGCTTCCTTCATTCCCCGTTTTCAAATGGTCAGATTTTCAAATTTTCAAATTCGAATAACATGAAACTTCTTACACCGGATCCGGGGTTGTTATTATGGACCTTGCTCGCGTTCCTGATCGTTTTCTTTATACTGAAGAAAATGGCATGGCCCGCAATCATCAAGGGACTGAAAGACAGGGAGCAGAACATTGAGGATGCCATCGCTACGGCTGAGAGAGTTAAGGCTGAAATGGCTACCCTTAAAAATGAGAATGAGGCATTAATGGTTCAGGCCCGTGAAGAGCGCGCCGTAATGATCAATGAAGCAAGGGAGCAAACCCTGAAAATGATCGGTGAAGCAAAAGAGAAAGCAAAAAGCGAATACGACCGCATCGTATCCGAGGCACAGGTTGCCATCACCCAGCAGAAAAATGCCGCCCTTACCGACGTTAAGAACCAGGTAGGCGCGCTGGTAATAGAAGTAAGTGAAAAAATATTACGCCGCGAGCTTAGCAACAAAACCGAACAGGAGAAATATATCAATGAATTGGCGGAAGGAGTGAAACTGAATTAGATAATGTGATGATTCGATAATGTGATAATTGAAAAATATTATTGCACCATCGAATATAAAATTATCACATCGTCAAATTATCAAATTATCAAATTACCATGCCTAATCCACGTTTAGCCGGCAGATACGCAAAGAGCCTGATCGATCTCTCTACTGAGAGGGGCCAGCTGGAAACAGTGTACGCTGACATGAAATATTTAGAGGCGGTTTGTAAGGCAAGCAGCGATTTCAGGAACCTGTTGAGGAGCCCTGTGATCAATGCAGACCAGAAAAACAGTATCATCAATGCCGTTACAAAGGGAAAAGTAACTGAACTCACCACAGCCTTTACCACATTGCTTGTTAAGAAAGGACGTGAGGGTGACCTTCCCGAAATCGCTTCTGCATTTGTTGACCAGTACAATGCAATCAAAGGGATCCACAAAATAAAACTGACAACAGCCATTGCAGTAAGTGATGCAGTGAAGCAGGCTATCGAGTCAAAAGTGAAAACTGAAAAGGGAATGAGCAATATTGAGCTCGAAACAGCGGTAGACGAAAAACTCATTGGTGGGTTTGTGCTTGAATTTAACAACAACCTGGTTGATGCCAGCATTCTAAGGGATCTGAAGGATATTAAAAAACAATTTACAAAGAACCTGTTCGTGCAGAACCTGCGCTAACAGTCACGAATAATTTATAACGATAACTTTAAAAGTAGATAGATCATGGTAGACATTAAACCCGATGAAATATCAGCGATACTCCGGCAGCAGCTGAGCAATTTCAACGCTTCGGCCGACCTGGAAGAAGTGGGTACTGTATTGCAGGTAGGTGATGGTATCGCCCGTGTGTACGGCCTTAACGGGGTACGCAGTGGTGAGCTCGTTGAGTTTGAAAACGGTATCAAAGCCATTGCCCTTAACCTGGAAGAAGACAATGTGGGTGTGGTATTGATGGGTGAGAGCGGTGAGATCAAAGAAGGCGCGAAAGTTAAAAGGACCGGGCAGATCGCTTCCATTAAAGTAGGAGAGGGTGTGGTAGGTCGCGTAATTGATAGCCTAGGGCAACCCATAGACGGTAAGGGCCCATTGATAGGCGAACTGTATGAAATGCCACTGGAGCGTAAAGCGCCAGGTGTTATCTACCGTGAGCCGGTGAAAGAACCCCTGCAGACAGGTATCAAGGCTATCGATGCCATGATCCCTATCGGTCGCGGACAGCGTGAGCTGGTGATTGGCGACCGTCAGACCGGTAAAACGGCTATCTGTGTAGATACCATCATTAACCAGAAAGAATTTTACGATGCAGGGAAGCCTGTTTATTGTATATATGTAGCGGTTGGGCAGAAGGCATCCACAGTTGCCGGTGTAATGAAAACATTATCCGATAACGGCGCGATGGCATACACAACCATTGTGTGCGCATCCGCATCAGATCCTGCTCCATTGCAGTTCTACGCTCCGTTCGCAGGTGCCGCGATAGGGGAGTTTTTCCGCGATACCGGCCGCCCGGCATTGATCATTTATGATGATCTGTCTAAGCAGGCGGTTGCTTACCGTGAAGTTTCTTTGTTGTTGAGAAGACCTCCGGGACGTGAAGCTTACCCGGGTGATGTATTCTATCTCCACAGCCGTTTGCTTGAAAGAGCGGCAAAAGTTATTGCCAATGATGATGTGGCAAAGAACATGAATGATCTTCCTGAATCTATCAGGCACCTGGTAAAAGGTGGTGGCTCATTAACCGCATTGCCTATTATTGAAACCCAGGCTGGTGACGTATCCGCTTATATCCCTACCAACGTAATCTCTATCACAGACGGGCAGATATTCCTGGAGGGTAACCTCTTCAACGCAGGTATCCGTCCCGCCATCAACGTAGGTATTTCTGTAAGCCGTGTGGGTGGTAATGCACAGATCAAATCCATGAAAAAAGTAGCCGGTACTTTGAAACTTGACCAGGCGCTTTACCGTGAGCTTGAAGCGTTCTCAAAATTTGGTGGCGACCTTGATGCCGCTACCAAGAATGTAATCGATAAAGGAGCGCGTAACGTGGAAATATTGAAACAGGCGCAATACTCGCCGCAGTCAGTAGAAAAACAGGTAGCGATCATTTACCTGGGTACACAGGGATTGCTGAAAGATGTGGCTGTAAAAAGGGTGAAGGAATTTGAAGCACATTTTCTTACTGAAATGGAAAACAAATTACCCGATGTACTGGCGGAATTCAAGAAGGGACAATTGAATGATGAGAGTATCACCAAAATGGTGAACCTGGCAAAAGGAATAATGCCGGCATACAAATAGTACGACCGCAACCAAGTATAGAAAGCCCCCGGAATATCGGGGGCTTTTGCTTTGGAGCAACTGCCAACGAAAGATGGACTTTTCTGTTTTGAAATTCCTGCGAAAACGGCGAAAACACGGTAACTGGAAGCGTGGTCAACAGGGCTATAAAACATAGTATATTGATAATTAATCAATTAAGAACAGCTAAAAAATCGTCGAAAATATTTATTAAATAGTTTGGTTTATAAAATAAACTGGTCTATGTTTGCCCTGTCAAACAAAATACAGATGAAAAAACTAACAATCCTGCTATCTCTATTTCTTACAGCGGGCTGGGCCGGTGCCCAAATAAGAATTACCGGAACCGTAAAAGATAACCGGGGCCGCATCATTGCCGGCGCCAGTGTAGTGATCAAAGGTTCGTATGATGGAGGGGTAACAGATTCTGCTGGAAATTATTCCTTCAGGACCACCGAAAAAGGTGCGCAGGCACTTGTGGCCAGTAATATTGGTTATACATCAGTTGAACAGGCAATAGCCATCGGAACAGATCCAATAAACATTCCTTTCGCTCTAAAAGAAGAAGTAAGCGAATTAAAGGCAGTAGTGGTAACGGCCGGCAGCTTTGAAGCTGGTGACAGGAAGAAAGCGGCCACCGTATTATCTACGCTTGACGTATATACCACCGGCGGCGCCAATGCAGATATCACCGCAGTAGTAAAAACCTTACCCGGTGCGCAGCAGATAGGCGAACAGGAAGGTTTATTCGTTAGGGGTGGGGCCGGATATGAAGCCAAACAATTCATTGATGGTACACTCGTGAACAATCCCTTCACGGCAAGTGTACCGGATATTGCTGCACGCGGCCGGTTCTCACCAGCGATTTTTAAAGGAACGGTATTCAGCACCGGCGGATATTCTGCCTTGTATGGACAGGCACTTTCCTCAGCGCTGATCATGGAAAGTATTGATATTCCTGACCGCTCAGAAGCCAATCTTTCCATCTCGCCCATTTTTCTTGGCGCAGGCATACAGAAACTGGCGAAAGACAAAAAGTCTTCCTGGGGTGCTACCTACGCCTATACCAACCTGGTTGCTTACTTCTCGATCGTGAAACAAACACCTGATTATTTTAAAATGCCTGTGTTCCATGCCGGCGATGCCAATTTCCGCATCAAGACAAAATCGGGCGGCATGATCAAATATTACACAACGTTCGGCGCTTCTGATCTTGGCCTGCGCAGGGCAAATATTGAAGATCCCACGCTGAAGAACGCATTTGGTCTGAATAATACCAATTGGTATAATAATGTGAGCTGGAGGGAAAATATCGGCAATGGATGGAAAATGAACCTGGGTATCGGATTCAGTACTGATCTCAACAAAATAGACCAGCAGATACAGAACCAGGCAAACAACCGTGTCACCACCGGTCAGCCCTGGATAGATAGCAGCAACTTTACACTGAATGCAAGATCTGAGCTTACGCAGATCAAGGCTGTATTCGATAAACGTCTCAGCGGTATCAGTGTACTCAGGTTTGGTGCCGAGTATATGTATTTCTATAACCGCAGCCAGTTCAATGTATATCATTCAAAACTTACCGATCATTTCAAAGCAGCCTTCTCAGAAGCCGACCTGTATATCACCAACGATCTCGCAGCAAAAATAGGTGTGCGTGTAGAACATTCATCACTCATCGACAAGGCGAATATCGCACCTCGTTTATCACTCGCTTATAAAACAGGGAAGGGTGCGCAAATGAGTATTGCCTATGGAGAATTTTTCCAAAAGCCCGAAAATAATTTCCTCTACACCACCACTAATTTCGGTTACAGTAAGGCCACACACTATATTGTCAACTATATCAAGAACACAACCCTGCAAACATTCCGCGCGGAGGTATTCTACAAAAAATATGGTGGCCTTGTTAAAACATTCCCGGTATTAAACAACAGCGGATCGGGTGATGCGAAAGGGTTTGAACTGTTCTGGAGAGATAAAAAAACAGTGAAAGGGCTTGATTACTGGGTGAGTTATTCATGGCTCGATACAAAACGCGATTTCCTGAATTATCCCAAAGAACTGCAGCCAACCTTTGCGGCCAACCATACTGCTTCACTTGTAGTAAAAAGATTTGTAACAAAGATCAACACCGGCTTCAATTTTACCTATTCATATGCAACCGGTCGCCCTTACTATAACCTGCTCAGGAACGGAAGTAAATACGAGATCGCTGACCAGGGCAAAACGATCGATTACCATAACCTTGGTTTCAGCTTTAATTACCTCGCTTCACTCGGAAAAGCATACGCGGTTTTTGTAGGTTCTGTAACCAATGTATTGAACAGCAAACAGGTATTTGGTTACAACTACTCGCATGATGGTGCGAGGAAGGAAGCCATCACACCCCCGGCACCACAATTCTTTTTTGTTGGGGTGTTCCTTAGCTGGGGTGTAGATAGGAGGCAGGATGCGATTAATAATAACCTGTAGGAATATCGAATGTCGAAGGGATGAGCTGGGTTAGAGAGCAGATGAGCAGGGAGCAGAAGAGCAGGGAACAGATGAGCGTGGAAGAGAAGAACAAGGAACAGAAGAGCAAGGTCGAGGTAAAAGGGGAGGAGAGGTAGTATACAGGTGAACCACTTAATTAATTAACCTATAAATACTTAAACATGAACAACGAACAAAGAAAAGACGATGAACTCTGGCAGATGGCCAAAGCACGTGTTGGGTTCCGCTGGAGCTTTGCCAGTTATTTTATTGTGAACGCAATGCTGGTGGTGATCTGGTTTTTTACTTCGGGTGCCGACTCTTATTTCTGGCCCATCTGGTCCATGCTGGGCTGGGGTGTAGGAATCGCTTTCCAGTATTTTCACGCCTACCACGGCAACAAAATCAGCAGCGCAGAACAGGAATACGAGAAATTAAAAAAGGAACAGGAATTATCTAACCAGTAACGCAATACCATGGAAAAAAACAACGATCCCGTTTGGGAGCAGGCATCCGGGAGGGCAGGTTTCAAAAAACACCTGTTTACTTACCTCATTATCTGCACATTTTTGTGGACAATCTGGTTAGTGTCTGGTAATGCGAAAAGCAGTGATGATCACACTCCCTGGCCGGTATGGGTGATGCTTTGGTGGGGAATTGCACTCGCTTTTAACTTTGCGCGGGTTTACCTTTTCAATATTCCCGCAGCCATAGAAGAAGAGTATAAAAAATTAAAAAAACAACCATAAACTTTTACAAAAAAATCATTTTTTATGAAACAGTTAGTAGTAATCATCAGTATGTTCTTCGCCGGCAGTTTAGCCGCACAATCAAAGTATGAAGGGGCCATGGTGAAAGGGCTTGAGCAGATGAAATCCGCAAAAACGGTGGAAGATTTTAACGCCGTGTCTGCTTTTTTTGAAAGAGTTGCCGACGCAGAAAAAGACAAATGGCTGCCGTACTATTATGCTGCTTATGCCAATCACATCACCGGATGGATCAATCCCAGGGCCGACAAGGATAAAGTAGCTGAAAAAAGCAAAGACCTGCTAACCAAAGCAGAAGTAATTGAGAAGGAGAATTCCGAATTGTATTGTCTTCGCCAGATGATCGCTATCCAGCAGATGACAGTTGACCCTATGACCCGCTGGCAGACCTACGGCGCAGAAGGAAGAGCCGCACTGGAAAAAGCAATGAAAGTTGATCCCAACAATCCCAGGATCTACTACCTGGATGGGCAAACCCTGATGAACACACCTGAAGCTTTTGGTGGCGGTAAAGCTGTGGCTAAGAAGTTGTTTGAGAAATCACTTGAGCTATACAAAACTTATCCGCTAGCTTCACCTATGCATCCAAACTGGGGAAAGGAAGACGCTGAGAAATTATTGGCTGCCTGTCAGTAATATGTTAATCGAATAGGGCAGTGGTTGGAAGACCACTGCTATTTTTGTTGATACTAACCGATCACCACCATGGAAACGAACGAAAAAGAACTCACACCGTCAGAAAGCCTTGCATTGATAAGGGGCATGATCGACAAAACCAAAGGGGAGGTGGCAGATGACAGCTTCTATTTCCTTTTTTGGGGATGGCTGGTATTCAGCTGCTGCCTGGTAGAATTTTTCCTGAAAGTGTACATAAAGTATCCCGGCCATTATTTCGTTTGGTGGTTGATGCCGGTGGGAGGTATCATTTCTGCAGTGTACGGATCCAAACGATCTAAACAAACACATGTAAAAACGTTTATTGGTGATGCCATTAGCTTCCTGTGGATCGGCCTTTGTCTTGGTTTTGGTGCACTGATCATTATTGGCGGGCTTATTTCCAAAGGGCCGGGATGGCAAACGCCGTTCACCTATTATATCCTGTTGTACGGCATAGGCACGTTTGTTTGTGGCAGTATCCTGCGCTTCAGGCCATTGATCATTGGCGGGGTCATTAATTACGTACTCGCTGTTGTTTCTGTAAAACTCAATTTTGATTACCAGTTACTGATTGCGGCGCTTGCCATACTTACCAGCTATATCATTCCCGGTCATTTATTACGCATGAAGTACCAACATCAAAAAAAATAACCATGGCAGAAGAGAAGAAGCTTACGGAAGAAGAAAGCCTTCGGCTGATCACCGAAATGATCCATACTGCTAAAAACAGTTTTCGCGAAAGCGGAACAGATGCCATTTTATGGGGCACAGCAGTGGGCATTGCCGGCCTGCTCAGCTTTGCACAGCGTTTCTGGGGTTTCAGTATCGGCTTTGATATCTGGTTGATTGTTCTGGCTGCCTTTATCCCGCAGATCATTATATCTATGCGGGAAAACAGGAAACGTAAGGCAGTTTCTCACCGGGATGCCTATATGGACGCCATCTGGCTTGTATTCGGACTCAGCATTTTTATGCTCACATTTTACCTCAATAGTATTTCCAGCGTTACAGAAAATATGCTGCGCGCTGAAGGAAAAGAATTGCTTGTCAGGAACCTGTCAACCGGCGTAACCCAACCTTACATCCCGGGTCCGCTCAGCGCCTATTCACTACTACTGCTTCTCTATGCCATGCCCACCCTGGCCACCGGTATTGCCGATAAATTCAAACCCATGATCATAGGGGGAATTCTTTGCTATGTGTTCTTTATTATTTCCTGCTTTACACCCACCACCTATGACCTGTTATTGAACGGACTGGCGGGTATTGCCAACTGGCTGATTCCGGGCCTTATTATTCGATCCGCTTATATTAAAGCCAAGGCGCATTAATGTTTACCGAACTGGACCCCATATTGCATTCACAACTCCGTCTCGCCGTGATGAGCCTGCTCATTTCTGTGAAGGAAGCGGAATTTACCTTTATCCGCGAAAAAACGAATGCCACCGCGGGTAACCTGAGTGTACAGGTTCAGAAACTCAAAGAAGCCGGCTACATTGATGTGGCCAAGCAATTCAAAGACAATTACCCCTTAACCACCTGCAAAATTACCCCCAGGGGCATCGAAGCCTTTGAAGCCTACGTGAAGGCTCTGCAGGAATACCTACAGGTAGGAAAAAAATAAATTTAAGTAGGAAGTACGAACTTCGAGGTACGAACAGGAAAGGCTTTCTATCTACTTCGTATTTCGTACTTCGTATTTCGTACTTCGTACTTCGTATTTCGTACTTCGTATTTGTACCTCGTTTGCGTACCTTTGCTGCGTGATAGTTAACGTTAGGGGTTTAACCAAGCAATTCAAAAATCTTACTGCCGTCAGGGACCTTTCTTTTTCCGTACAGGAAGGAGATGTGTATGGATTTCTTGGACAGAATGGTGCCGGTAAAAGTACCACCATCCGTATGCTGCTTACACTTATCAAACCTACGGAAGGAGAGATTGAGGTATTCGGTAAGCAACTATCCACGCACCGAAACGAGATACTCAGGCAGGTGGGGGGCGTAATTGAAAAACCGGATGTTTATAAATACCTTTCCGCTTATGAGAACCTGGAAGTATTTGCCCGCCTTAGCGGGGTGCGACTTTCGGAAAAAATGCTCATGAGCCAACTGGATAAAGTAGGGCTGGTAAGCCGCGCAAAAGATAAAGTGAAAACTTTTTCTCAGGGCATGAAACAAAGGCTCGGCATCGCCATTGCACTGGTGCATGATCCAAAACTGATCGTGCTGGATGAACCCACCAACGGCCTGGATCCCCAGGGGATAGCAGACATACGCAACCTGATACTCCATCTCAGCCGCGACCTGAAAAAAACAGTGATCGTTTCCTCGCATTTATTGGGGGAGATAGAACAGGTGGCGACAAGGGTTTTGATTATAGACAAGGGCCGTAAAATTGTAGAAGGTAACGCGCTGGATCTTTTTGATCCGTCTCAGACCATCATTGAATTACAGACATTTGATAATGCATACGCGTTGCAGCAATTACAGTTAAGTAGCTGGGCAGCTCATCTCCAGCCGCAGAGAGATACTTCTATACTCATCAAATTAGATAAACTGCAGATCGCACAGTTCCACCGCGACCTGGTGGATATGGACATACAGCTATTGTCATTACAACCCAGGCACTCACTGGAAGATTATTTTTTACAGGTAACATCAGCCAATCAACATGTGGACACTTATACAAATTGAGTTATTCAAAATATTCAGGCGTCCACGCACCTATATCGCTTTTGCAGCGATCACGGGTTTGATCGGTATCATCCAACTGGGTCTGAAAATAGATGGGGATGCCTACCTCGGATTTATGATGAGGGATATTAACTCATCCATTACCGTAGAAGGAAATATCCTTAACGGCTACCAGGTGTGTTATATCGTGCTGCAGATATTATTGGTGCATGTGCCTCTACTGATATCCCTGGTGGCTGCAGATATGGTTTCGGGAGAAGCCAATATGGGTACCCTTAGGCTCATGCTCACCAAACCCATCAGCCGTACAAAATTCCTGCTTGCTAAATTCATGGCCACCATGGCCTATACTTTGTTGTTGCTGGTTTGGCTCGCGGTAATGGCGCTATTTCTCAACATGCTGATCTTTGGAACCGATGACCTGTTCCTCCTGAAATCGCAGTATGTTGTTTTGTTAAAAGAAAGCGATGTTTTCTGGCGGTATGTATGCGCATTTGGTTTTGCTGCACTCGCCATGACCACAGTAGCTTCGCTCGGGTTCCTGTTCTCGTTGTTTGCAGAAAATTCAATTGGCCCCATCGTGGCCACCATGAGCGTGATCATTTTCTTTACCATACTGAGTACGCTTAGCAGTATACCACTCTTCAATTCCATCAAACCCTTTCTTTTTACCACGCATATGATTGGGTGGAAAGAATTCTTCGATATCAAAATCGATGCAAATAATGAAGCGGTTATAGGAAGCATCCAGAACCCGCAGAAAATCCTGAACTCGGCATTGATTTTGGTTGTGCATATTGTGGTGTTTGTTTCTGCAAGTATTGTGGTGTTTAGGAGGAAGGATGTCTTGAGTTAGATGGAAGTGAGAAGTGAAACGTGAGAGTTTTTTTGGGTTAGTACTTAATAAATGTAAATATTGTGCGATGCGAAAATTGGTGATGGGTTTAACGGCGCTATTTTTTTATAGCTGTTCTTTTGGCCAGGATATGACACCTTTAATTATGAAAGTAAAGGCGCGCCTGGACCAGGTGAATGATTACGAGGCCGATGGTAAGATGAAGACCGATGTGGCTTTTATTAAAGCACCTATTGGTCGGGTGAAAGTTTTCTACAAAAAACCCAACAGGTTCCGTTTAAAAAAAGATGGCGGTATTTCGCTGTTGCCAAAAGGAGGTGTGTCAGTCAACATGAATGCGATTATTACGGGTTCTGAATTTGTTGCGCTATCTGCCGGGGAGTCTATGATAGACGGCACCAAAACGAAAGTGGTGAAGCTGCTGCCTACAGACGAGAACAGCGATATTGTTCTCACTACAATGTACATTGATGAGGTTAACCTGCTTGTACGAAAATCAATGATCACTACCAAGGAGAATGGCACCTATACCATCGAGATGAGTTACGGTAAATACGCGCAGTACGGGTTGCCGGATAAGGTCATCTTCAGTTTCAATACCAAGGATTATTATCTCCCTAAAGGCATTACCCTCGAATTCGACGATGAAAAACCTGTCTCCCAAGCTGAAAAGATGCGCAATAAAAAGGGGCGGGTTGAACTTACGTATTCCAACTATGTGATCAACAGGGGGGTGCCCGATTCTGTGTTTAAATGACTTCCGGCTATTGAGGAGGCAGGAGACTCCGTTTTTTTAACACAGAGCGCACGGAGGTCCGCAGAGAACTCAGAGAGTCTCCGTGAATGGATCTCCGTTCGCTCTGCGTTAAAAAGAAATGTCATTTAAAAAAATCTAAATCAGATAAGCCCATCACCCCTCTGCTTCTTCGATCCGCTCATCAACAGCGTTCGCTATCATCCTCGCGCTGATCTTTTTCAAAGGATTCTGCCGCATTTCAGCATAACCCAATTTTTTGCGGATAATCTCAAGACATTCGAATGTAGCTGCGAGAAATGAGCTATTGTCTGCCTTGCCCTTTCCCGCGATATCAAAAGCAGTTCCATGATCAGGGGAAGTACGGGTAACGGGCAAACCCGCAGTATAATTAATGCCTTCGCCCACTGCCAGCGATTTGAAAGGGATCAATCCCTGGTCGTGGTACATCGCCAGAATGCCGTCAAATTTTTCAAACTGCCCGCGTGAAAAGAATGCATCGGCACTATACGGACCAAATACCAGCATGGCATGCTTCGCATCTTTGATGGCGGGTTTGATGATCGTTTCCTCCTCGTTGCCAATCAATCCCTCATCGCCTGCATGCGGGTTGAGCCCCAGTACGGCAATTTTGGGTTTGTCAATACCAAAATCCTTCTGAAGCGAATTGTGCATTATCTTCAGTTTGCTGAGGATATTCTCGCGGGTTATGTATTTTGCCACCTCGGCCACAGGCACATGCTCGGTAACCACTCCCACACGCATATTCTCTGCCACCATCAGCATCAGCACATCATTTACATTAAAGAACGCTTTAAAATAAGGCGTATGGCCACTGAAATCGAACTCTGCGGACTGTATGTTTTTTTTATGAATAGGTGCTGTCACCAGTCCCTGAATATGCCCCTCTTTTAAGGCCTGTGTAGCCTGCTGCAAAGATATCAACGCGTATTTACCACCGATATCGTTTAGTTGTCCGGGCGTAATCGCCACTTCCTCTTCCCAGCAACTGAACACATTTACCTGTTTGGTGTTCAGCCTGTTGAACTCTCGTGTATTGGCATAATTGAAATTGGCATCCGGCAAACCCTTGCGATAAAAATTCAGGCTTTTATTACTGGCAAAGATCACGGGCGTACATACATCAAGCAGCCGGTGATCAGAGAGTGTTTTCAGGATCAGTTCAATGCCTATTCCATTCAGGTCGCCACAGGTAAAGCCTATAACGGGTTTTGGTAACTCATTGCTCATGGGAACGGTTTAGTGGGTAAAAATACGAAGGAAAGCTGAATGCTGGGGGAGGGAAGGCAAAAGTGAAAAGTCAAAAGTGAGAGGTGAGAAGGCAGTGGTGGGCACGGTTCCGTCTGGGCGGACCATTTTTGCCGGCCCCCTGCCTCACTTTTCACATCTCACCTTTCACATCTCACCTTTCACATCTCACGCCTCACGTCTCCCGGCCAACATTCCTTACTTTTGCCCGCATGCAGTACACCCTTAAAAAATCACTCGGCCAGCATTTCCTGAAAGATGAGCAGGTGTGCCGGAAGATTGTGGATGCATTGCAGGAACATCCTTTTGAACGCCTGGTGGAAGTAGGGCCCGGCGGTGGTGCGCTCACCAAATATCTTTTGCCCCTGCAGGGGATAGCGTTCAGGGCCGTGGAACTGGATGATGAAAAAGTCATCTACCTGGAACAGAAATTCCCTGCAATCAAAGGCAAGATCATCCACAAGAGCATACTTGATATTGAAGCCCCATTTTCGGAAGATTTTACGGTAGTGGGTAATTTCCCCTATAATATTTCAACGCAGATTGTTTTTAAAATGCTTGAATGGAGAAACAGCGTTCCGGTGATGATAGGGATGTTCCAGAAGGAAGTAGCTGAAAGGATCGTTTCAAAACACGGTACCAAAGTGTATGGTATACTGAGTGTATTGGTACAGGCATTCTACGAAGTGGAATATTTGTTTGATGTACCCCCGGAAAGTTTTGAGCCGCCACCCAAGGTTACCAGCAGCGTAATCAGGCTCAAAAGAAAACCGCAGCCACTCACCATAAAAAGTGAACGACATTTGTTTATGCTGGTTAAAGCCGCATTCAACCAGCGTAGAAAAATGTTGCGAAACCCCTTAAAGAGTTTGTTTGAACCTGAGATACTGAAGGATGACATATTCAGTAAGCGTGCAGAACAATTAAGTATTGAGCAATTTGCTGAACTAACTTTTAAAATGCAGATGCATTGAAACCCAAAGTTGCCATAACATCAAAAGTACACCCCCATCTTACGGAAACACTCGAAGCAAAAGGCTACGAGGTGCTCCACGATGCGGATATTACCTATGAGGCATTGACTGATATAGTAGGTGATATTACCGGATTGTTCGTTACCACGCGCCTGAAAATAGATAAAGCGATTATTGATAAAGCAGCAAAACTTAAATGGATCGGCCGTCTCGGCAGCGGCATGGAGCTGATCGATACAGCTTATGCAGCCTCCAAAGGCATCCAGTGTGTGAGCAGTCCTGAAGGCAACTGTAACGCAGTGGCTGAGCATGCGCTTGCTATGTTGCTAAACCTGATGAATAAGGTAACCAGCAGCGCCCGGGAACTCAAAGAAGGCAAATGGATTCGTGATGCCAACCGGGGTATTGAATTAACGGGTAAGACGGTAGGAATTATCGGTTATGGAAATACCGGCAGCGCTTTTGCTAAACTGCTATCTTCCTTTGACGTAACCGTGTTAGCGAACGATATTTACAAATCCAATTTTGCCAAAGGATACATTCGTGAATCGGGTCTTGACCAGATATTCCGTTATGCAGATGTGGTGAGTATGCACCTGCCCATGACAGATAAGACCCTTCATATGGCCAATGATCACTTTTTTAATTCATTGGAACGGCAACCTTTTTACCTGAATACTTCGCGGGGGAAAGTTACCGATACCAAGGCCCTTATTCGTGCCATTCAAAACGAAAAGATTCGCGCTGCCGGACTTGATGTATTGGAGAATGAAAAGCTCAGTACTTACTCCGCAGAGGAAAAATCCGATCTCGACTGGCTGCTCGCGCAACCCAATGTAATCATCACACCGCATATTGCCGGATATAGTGAAGAGGCATTTTACAAGATGTCTCAGGTTGTATTGGAAAAATTGAAAATCTGAACTGCGACATTTGTCGCATAACCATGCGACAAATGTCGCAGTATCCTTAATGGTTCTCTCTGAGTCACGTATGTATGTCGGCGGGTTTATTTCCATGCCACCAACTTATCAATGCGCTAAACAACAGGAATACACCAAATGTTATCAGGTAACTGGTAACGGTATGAAATGTTGAATGAACCTGCCCCTGGTCGCTTAACATATATACCGCATCATATTTCGCGTCACTGCTACCTGCCATCTGGTAGCCAAACAGGTTTCTTGCGGCCCAGTTATTGCCGAGATGAATACCGATGGGGAACCACAATGTTCCGGATCTCCTGAATGCCGTTGCAAATAGGAAATGCCCGAATGCAGTGGTGAACAGTGATAGCATTACTGCATAATTTCCCCATGCGTTCAATGCAACCCAATGCCATACAACAAACAAAAATGCAAATAAAAAATTCGCACGGTTGAAGCCGGTAGCGCCTATCGCTTTCTGGAAACAGTAGCCCCTGAAAATGAGTTCTTCCATCAATACCCCCGGCAATGCCAGCAGCAAACCAAGAAGTACAAGGGGATAACGTGCATCAGGGTTCAAGGAAATTCCGATTCCGTTGTACAGTTTTTGAAAAAACAGCAGCGTACAGAACACCGCGATTCCAATGATCAATCCTATTGGGAAGTATCGGAATCTGCTTGTGGCTATCTGCAGGCCTAATGCGGAAAGATTGCGGCCTTCTTTTTTGTAAAGAAAATAACTGAGCAGTACTAGAATGATAACGGCAATCCATTTTTGAAAATAGGCCTCAACAGGCAAAAAACTTGATAATACCGGCACGGCAAAGAACACAATAAACAAAAGGGCAATCCGCACAGTAGTATGAAATGGCCGTATATTTTTCATTGCAGGATGCTTGTGCGGTTAGTTTTTTTTGATACCAAAATCTGTTAGTGATCGGCTTTTGCGCGTAATCCAGCTCATATTCCGTTTTTTTTCATAATGTTCAGATTAGATGTTGGGTATATTCTTTCGTGCTGCGAGGTAGTGATCTTTCAGTTCGTCAAGATCAATCTGCAGTAGTGCGGCAGTCTTTACGAGCTTAGGAAGTTCATTCTTCAGGAACTCAGTGCGGCGGAGTGCATAGGCTTTTTCTTTTCCGCCTGCCGCTACAAAATAACCTATTCCTCTTTTGTTGGTAATGATCTCATTGGCCTGGAGAAAATCAAAAGTGCGCATAACGGTGTTCGGATTCACTTCCAGTTGAACCGCCAGCTCCCGAACCGACGGGATCCGTTGGTCTTCATGGAACTGGTCGCGCAGCACTTTCTCGCAGATGATCTCTGCAATTTGTAAGTATATCGCCTGGTTATTGCTGAAATCCATGTGGTAGCCTGGTGATACTGGTTTTCGTTTAGCCTGAATTAACTGGCTGCCTCTACGGCGTAGTATAATAATAACGGTATAAAGTAACGGCTGATATCAAACCAATGCATCAATATGGCCGGGCAGCACTTCCATTTGCAGGTAAGGGTAAAGTGTCAGCGTCGCGCAACCGAAATGAACAATAGATAAAGGATTAGCTAGAATAGTCTCAACTACATCTGCAATACCCGCTACCGATTTTTTATATACCCTCTCAGAACCATTATTGCCCGCCCCAAATCTCTTAATGCCTCCGTGTAGCTCTGTGTATTCTGTGGCTCTGTGGTGCAGCCTTCGCACCAATAGTAAAGCGAAGGCTGCACTACAGAGCCACGGAGCGCACGGAGGTACGCAGAGTGATTTACATGCTAATCTGGGTGCGGCTTTGCGTGCATTCTACCTAATCCTTTATTCGATATTCCTTCGCTATTTACAATTATTCTGCAGTATCATCCCCGCCTCTTTATAGCCTTTTTTATCCGCAATACCGATCCATTTACAGC
>JANPIE010000003.1:0-60428 GCA_031424835.1 Chitinophagaceae bacterium | reverse complement strand
TACCTTTGCACCTTAAATTTTTTCATGGAAATAAGAAATATTGCCATTATTGCACACGTTGACCATGGCAAGACCACATTGGTAGACAGGATATTACAAACCACAAAGGTGTTCCGGGACAACCAGGAAACCGGCGACCTGATCATGGATAGCAACGACCTGGAAAGGGAGCGTGGTATCACTATTTTCAGCAAGAATGCGGCTGTAACCTATAAGGATGTTAAAATAAATGTAATCGATACACCGGGTCACAGTGATTTTGGTGGTGAAGTGGAGCGTGTTCTGAAAATGGCCGATGGAGTGATCCTGCTGGTGGATGCGTTTGAGGGACCGATGCCGCAAACACGTTTCGTACTGCAGAAAGCTTTGCAACTGCACCTGAAACCGATCGTTGTTATCAATAAAGTAGATAAACCTAACTGCCGTCCTGATGAAGTTCATGATGCAGTTTTCGAACTATTTTTCAATCTCGATGCTACAGAAGAGCAACTGAACTTCCCTACTTTCTATGGTAGCGGAAAAAATGGTTGGTTCAACACCAGCCTTACCCAAACAGAAGATATCCTTCCATTGATGGATGGTATCATTCAATACGTACCGGCTCCTAAAGTAAATGAAGGGTACCTGCAGATGCAGATCACTTCATTGGATTATTCTTCTTTCCTTGGACGTATCGCTATTGGTAAAGTAACACGCGGGTCCGTAAAGGAAAACCAACCCATTGCATTGGTGCAGGCGGATGGCTCTATCAAGAAAAGCCGTGTAAAAGAATTGTATGTATTTGAAGGAATGGGCAAACGTAAGGTAACCGAAGTAATTGCCGGTGACCTTTGCGCGGTAGTTGGCCTGGAAGATTTCACAATCGGTGATACCATCGCTGATGTTGAAAACCCTGAAGGATTACCTGTGATCAGCGTGGATGAACCTACGATGAGCATGACCTTCAGCATCAACAACTCGCCATTCTTTGGTAAGGACGGAAAATTTGTTACCTCGCGTCACCTGCGTGACCGTCTGATGAAAGAAACCGAAAAGAACCTTGCCTTACGCGTAGAAGATACGGACAGTGCAGATAGTTTCCTGGTTTTCGGACGTGGTATACTCCACCTGGGTATATTGGTTGAAACCATGCGTCGTGAGGGCTACGAATTAACCGTGGGTAACCCACAGGTATTGGTAAAAACCATCGATGGCAAGAAACACGAACCGTATGAGAACCTGGTAGTGGATGTTCCGCAGGAATTCAGCGGTAAAGTGATAGACCTCGTTACACAGCGTAAAGGTGAAATGCAGATCATGGAAAGCAAGGGCGAAATGCAGCACCTTGAATTTGAGATTCCTTCAAGGGGATTGATCGGTCTGCGTTCACAGATGTTGACGAATACCGCCGGCGAAGCTGTTATGGCACATCGCCTCATTGATTATAAACCCTGGAAAGGACCTATCCCCGGAAGAAGCAATGGCGTATTGATCGCCAAGTTCCAGGGAACCACCACAGCTTATTCTATCGATAAGTTACAGGACCGCGGAAGTTTCTTTGTTGATCCGGGAGATGAAGTATACGTTGGCCAGATCATCGCCGAGCATATCAAACCAGGCGACCTGAACGTAAATGCAGTGGAAATGAAAAAGCTGACCAACCACCGTGCAAGCGGAAGTGATGATGCAGTTCGCATTACACCCAAACTGCAGTTTACGCTGGAAGAATGCATGGAGTATATACAGCAGGATGAGTGCATTGAAGTAACGCCCAAAAATATCCGTATGCGCAAAGTGGTATTGAATGAAGAAGACAGGAAGAAAAGCGCAAGAAGTATGTCGAGTGAAGCGGTAGGGTAACCTATCTTTCTAATAAATCAGAAGAGCCATCCTTTATATTTATAGCGGGATGGCTTTTTTCATTTGCAGCATCGTTCAGTAAATTGTTGGTGTTGCAATTGTCGCCGTCACAACACGGCAATGCATTGGTGAGGCAGAAGGGGCATTGGTAGTGCCCGTGTACGTGTACCAATTGCACCATATTTCCACAGAACAGGCAGTTTTGAGATTGCATGGCGTGAAGTTAGTTTTCCTGCAATCAAAAGCCGCTGTGTTTCGGCAATTTTTTTGAAGCAGTAAAGCTCTCCATCACGAAGGTGCACCAAGGGCCGCATAAGCATGGTTGCTGCTGATAACATAGTGCCTTAATGGTATAAAAACGCCGCGCCTGGGCATCCCCCCATAAAAAAACCATAGCCACTGAAAAATCAGTAACTATGGTTCTTCAAAAAAGGGAAATTAATTTTTGCTAACAGTTACTTCTTCCAGCACGCTGGTTTTGATGTTCACTGTATACTTCTCTTTAACCGCGTTCTTCGAATCTTCAATCAGGAAAGTGATTTTGTTCAGTTCTGATTTTGGTAATTTGAAGGTTTTCGAAAAACTTTTGTCGTCATAATATCCTTTGAACAAAGATTCTCCCTCTTCATTCAGGACATTCAGTGTAAAGTTGCTACCGGTAGGGTTGCTGTATTTTACACTAAACGACATCTGGTTTTCCTTGTCGACACCGGTATATTTTACTTCTGCTTTGGAGGCAGGATCAAATACTTTGGCGGTATTAACAGTGGATGCGTTTGCGGAAAGGAATAGGGCAGCTGCTAACAGGTTGCCAAAAAATAACCTTTTTGCGATGGTTGTGATCGATTGCTTTTTCATAATCTGATTTTTAAAATTTTACATTAAACAATAGGATGACCAAGCGGGCCTTAGGGCCACAGCGGCAAACAAGTTTTTACTCACATGGGAACAATCAGAAGATGTACGGGATACCTAGGCGGTATAAAGGGTAAAAAAGATGTACATCAAACCTAAATACGTACTGTTTATACCGGAAAGCCTAAAAGGTAACCCGGATATTTTGAATTTGTATATGTTAAGAAAAGGTTACGACCCCCTTAGCAAAGCAGATCCTGCCCAAAATCTCACTCCTCACCTTTCACCTTTTCACCTCCCACCCCCACCGGCTTATTCAACGTCTTCCAAAGCAGGTCCTTCAATTCAGTGAGGCCCTTATTGGTTATGGCGGAAATAAAGAGATGCGGGATATCCGCGGGCAGTTCTTTGGCGATGGCTTCTTTTAATTCATCATCCAGCATATCAGATTTGCTTATGGCAATGATGAAATCTTTTTGCAGCATCTCGGGATTGTATTCTTCCAGCTCGTGGCGGAGGATCTCAAATTCTTTTTTATGGTCGGCACTATCTGCGGGTAAAAGAAAAAGCAAAACGGAATTGCGTTCGATATGTCTCAGGAAGCGATGTCCCAATCCTTTTCCTTCTGCAGCACCTTCAATAATGCCGGGCAGATCAGCAATGCAGAACGAACGCTGGTCTCGGTATTCCACCATTCCCAGTTGCGGTACCAGTGTGGTAAAAGCGTAGTTGGCTATTTTGGGTTTGGCTGCCGTGATAGCGGAGAGCAGTGTAGACTTGCCCGCATTGGGAAAGCCCACCAGGCCCACATCCGCCAATACTTTCAGCTCCAGGTTCTTTAATCCTTCTACGCCGGGCTCGCCGGTTTGAGAATGTTCAGGGGCCTGGTTGGTAGGTGTGGCAAAATTGCTGTTACCCAATCCACCGCGGCCACCCCTTAACCAAATGATCTCCTGGCCGTCCTCCAGTATTTCGGCTTCTAGTGCGCCGGTTTCTTCATCGCGAGCTATGGTTCCCAGGGGAACGTCAATAATCACATCTTTTCCATCGCGGCCGGTACAATTATTTTTGCTCCCCGCCTCACCATTTTCTGCGAGTACATTTTTGAAATAGCGTAAATGAAGCAATGTCCAGAGGTTACTGTTGCCGCGCAGGATGATATGACCCCCGCGTCCTCCATCACCGCCGTCGGGTCCTCCCATGGCAGTGAGTTTATTACGCATAAAATGTTTAACACCGGCCCCGCCATGTCCACTACGGGCGAAAATGCGGATATAATCGATAAAATTGGTTCTTTCAGACACGTATTACATTAATTAAACAGGTTGCACTAATTCTTTTACTGGGTGCAAAGGTAACGAATGTTATTGGCCCGCTTTGTTTCTTAGTTCGTTCCAGGTTTTGTATAAAGTGTCCTGGGAGGGCCTGCCGGAAGGCATTTCCGACAATGGTTCAACCTCTTTCCAGTGCTCCGCCATTTCTTTGGGAAGGGCCTGGTAAAGCCCCGTGCCTTCCGTTTTCCATTGTATCATTTCGTCACTCACATCCCTGATCTTTTTGGCGGGATTACCTACGACCAGGCTCCGGTTTGCAAATGCTTCACCCGCTTTAATGAAGCTAAGCGCCCCTACAATACATTCATCACCAAGCACCACATTATCCATGATCACGCTGTTCATTCCCACCAGGCAATTTTTACCGATTGTTGCGCCATGAATAACGGCGCCATGACCAATATGTGCGCCCTGTTTAAGAATCACAGTCACCCCGGGGAACATGTGAATGGTGCAGTTTTCCTGCACATTGCAACCGTCTTCAATAACTATGGCACCCCAGTCGCCCCTAATGGCGGCACCGGGACCTATGTACACATCTTTACCAATTACAACGTTGCCGGTAACTGCGGCCTGTGGGTGAATAAAAGATGAGGGGTTTATAACGGGAATAAAACCTTTAAAGGAATAGACCATATAAGGTGGTGTTATGAGTTGTATGAAGGTAGGTACGATCGGCGGGTGATGAAAATTAAAGGATCGTTTTTGTTTGTGCCGGGATCATGAGTGTATTTTTTTTCACCGCGAAGTCGCAAGGGCGCAAAGACACGCAGGGATAATTTATCATTTCGCACTACCCTTACCTTGCGGTGAAATGACCTGCAGGGTAAGCAGAGAAGCCATTAGGATTAAGGGTTGGCAGCAAATATTTCTTTCTCAGTTTTGAAGCAGGTACCCTTGAACAGAGCAACCAGCTCATGGTGTTGATTGGTGACTTCTATAAGATATAAACCGGTTCGGCGGGTAGCGTTTATTCTTTTTGCCTCTGCGATCAGTACATCACCTTCTTTACCGGGTTTTGGAAACGAGATGGATACATCCAGCGCCACTGTGATCTTTCCATCACTGTTACACGCAAAAGCAAAGGCGCTATCCGCCAGTGCGAAGGTGACACCACCATGTGCAATGCCAAAGCCATTCATCATTTCGCGGCGGAGTGTTATTTGTATTTTGCTGTATCCTTCTTTTACATCGAGTACCTCTACGCCCATCCACTGGCTGAAATAATCTGTCTGCATCATCCTGTTCACCACTTTTTGCGCGAGTATGTTTTTTTCTTCCATGGTCATTCTCCTTTAAAATTGGGTAATCGTTTTTCCAGGAAAGCTGCCACGCCCTCCTTAAAATCACGGGTGGAAGCGGCTTTCTGCTGGTACTCGTCTTCCAGTTGTAACTGTGCGGCAAGTGTATTGTCAACGGACCGGTTTAATAAATGTTTGATATAACCCAGCGCTTTGGTGGGCATCTGCGAAAGGGTGGTAGCGATCTTTTTGCTTTCGGCTGCAAAAGATGCATCATCGAATATTTTATACAGCATACCCAATTGTTTGGCTTCTTCGGCGGATACCTTATCGCCCAGCATCATCAGGGCGCTGGCTTTTTGGAAGCCGATCAGCCTGGGCAGGTGGTAAGTGCCACCGCTATCAGGTACGAGACCGATCTTTGAAAAAGCCTGTAAAAAGGAAGCCGACTCTGCGGCAACAACTATATCACAAGCAAAAGCAATATTGGCACCGGCACCGGCCGCTACGCCATTTACTGCTGCAACAATCGGCTTGGCGATATTGCGCAAACGGGTGACAATGGGATTGTAATGCTCACTTAATATCCGTTCCATACCGGGTCCTTCCGGATCAACCACTTCGGCCAGGTCCTGTCCCGCGCAAAAACCTTTGCCCGCACCGGTTATATAAATGCACCGAACTTCAGGCGAAGCTTCACAGGCATCCAGTTTTTCCTGCATGAGAAGGGCCATCTCGCGGTTAAAGGAGTTCAGTTTATCGGGACGATTGAATGTAATAGTTGCTATACCGTTGTCGAATGAAAAAAGTATTGAAGACATGTGACGTGATTTAAACAAAAATACGGCTTATCTCTCTGTGGCGCTCTGTGTATTCTGTGGCTCTGTGGTGAAGCCTTCTCGATGGATCGAAGCGAAGGCTTCACCACAGAGACAGGGAGGGCTCAGAATAGCACAGAGATCAGTGACATTTAAAATAGTCGAATGGTTCCTGGCAATCGTTGCATTGATATAACGCTTTGCATGCCGTGCTTCCGAATTGAGAAACCAGCCTTGTATTGTATGAATTACACAAGGGGCATTGTATCGCTTCTTCTTCCTGGAACGCGTCCGGTGTGCAGACTGATTGCCGGTAATGCGGTGGTGCAATGCCGTATGCTTTTAATTTTTCTTTTCCTTCAGTAGTGATCCAATCCGTTGTCCATGCAGGAGATAATACCTGAGTGATCTTTATATCAGTAAATCCCTCCTGCAACAATGCCATACGGATATGCATATTGATGATGTCAATTGCCGGGCATCCTGTGTAAGTAGGCGTTACAAAAATTTCAACGCCTATCTCTTTGTCTGTTAAAGCTGAAATTTTTACATCCCTGACTATGCCGAGGTCCATCACGGATAATACAGGAACTTCTGGGTCGAGGACGGTGTGCAATATTTGTAGTACCTGGCCTTTTATTCCTTCAGGTGATGTATGTGTATTGATATTTTTACCTGCGCTTACCATTGCGCATTGGGATAGGTTCTTTGTAAATGCTGCATCTCTTCCAGTATGTCAACCAGGTATTGCGTATGCTTTCCCTCTTTACCGCCGACCTGTACGTCGGCTGCCCTGGGAACAGAAACTGTTGCTTCCTCAAATACAGCCGTTATTTTTTCGTGCCATGCGGCTTTGATGGATGCCGGATCAACGCCAAATCCCGCGGAAGCCGTCGTTGTTTCATATGGCGCGGGATGGAACAGTTCTGCTGTATAGGGCCAAAGTGCCGCTATAGCATTTTGCATGCGCTGTTTGCTTTCATCGGTACCATCTCCCAGCCTGATTACCCACTCACTGCTCCAGCGTACATGATAGGTAACTTCTTTTAATGCTTTTTCTGCAATGGCAGCGAGTGTTGGGTTGCTGCTGTTCTGTAATAACTGGTATAAAAAATATTGGTAGGTACTAAACAGAAACTGGCGCAGCGTGGTCTGGGCCCAGTCACCATTGGGTTGCTCAGTCAACAATGCATTTTTAAAATCCGAAGCTTCCCTTAAGTATGCCAGGGTATCTTCTGTAGCGCCATTGCCTGAAAGTTCTGCAGCATACTGGTAGAAATTCCGGGCCTGGCCAATACAGTCCAGGGCAATATTCGATATGGCGATATCCTGTTCCAGTACCGGTCCATGCCCGCACCATTCGCTGTTTCGGTGCCCGAGAATGAGCGCGTTATCGGCGAGATGGAGGCAGTAGTTGACCAGTTGATCGATTGATATGTTGATAGGTTGATGGGGCATTTTATACATTTCTTCGCAGGTATGAGATATAGCCGTTTAGCATTCTTTCCACCTCATCTATTTTTATTTTATAATTATCAAGATTTTCTTTAGTAATATAGCCGCAATCCAAACTGTCGATTAAATGGTTATAAGTTTCACTTAGCGAGCCCCTTGCCTGGATACAAAAATGCAATTGATCTTTGAAAGTGAACCTGCCGTGCCCTTCTGCCAGGTTGCTGTTGACCGATCGTACGGACCTGATGAGCTGGTCAGTCAATCTATATTTCTCTTCAAAAGGAAATTGACAGGTCAGGGCTTGAATTTCATTCTTAAGCGTTCTGGCTTTTCTCCAGACCTCTAATTCCGTAAAGCCTTGATGTGCTCTTTCGCTATTCTAGCAAAGCTCAGAAATCCGATCATTCAACTTATCAACTAGACAACTTGTCAACTGAAACTACATATGTTTTAGTTCATCCGGCAAGTTGTAAAAAGTTGGATGGCGATATGCTTTGTCGTTAGCGGGATCATACAATTCCCCGGCCTCGGTGGGATTGCTGGCATGTATGTGTTTGCTTTCCACCACCCAGATACTTACGCCTTCCATCCTGCGCGTATATACATCCCTTGCATTCTCAATGGCCATCTGCGCATCAGCAGCATGCAGACTTCCCACATGTTTGTGATCCAGTCCCTGCCGGCTGCGGATGAAGATCTCCCAGAGGGGCCATTCGTGTTTAGCTTCGCTCATTTGTTTGATCAGTTGTTTAGTGGAATAGTTGACCGGTTGATAGGTTGAAAGTTGAATGACAAGCATCAGATCAACCTGTCAACCTCTCAACTGATGAACTCCTATGCTGCATTCGCAGCCAATTTCTGCTTCCGTTTTTCCGCGTGTGCCACTGCTGCCTCTCTTACCCATGCGCCATTGTCCCAGGCATTTTTGCGGGCGGCAAGACGTTCTTTGTTACAGGGGCCATTTCCTTTTACCACTTCCCAGAACTCATCCCAGTTGATGGCCCCAAAATCATAATGACCTCTTTCTTCATTCCATCTGAGGTCCTTATCGGGAATGGTTAATCCTAAAATTTTAACCTGTTCGGCACATACATCAATAAATTTCTGACGCAGCTCATCATTGCTGAATCGTTTGATCTTCCATCGCATGCTTTGCAAAGTATTCGGACTCTCATCGTCTGTGGGCCCGAACATCATTACACTTGGCCACCACCAGCGGTTCAACGCATCCTGGGCCATGGCATGTTGTTCCGGTGTTCCCCTGCTAAGGGTAAGTAATATTTCAAATCCCTGGCGTTGGTGAAAACTTTCTTCTTTGCAAACGCGCACCATGGCCCTTGCATAAGGACCAAAACTGTTGCGGCATAACGGTACCTGGTTCATGATGGCAGCGCCATCCACCAGCCAACCTATCGCACCCATATCTGCCCAACTGAGGGTGGGATAGTTAAAGATGGAGGAATATTTTGCCTTACCGCTGTGCAGTTGCGCATACATTTCATCACGCGTTATGCCCAATGTTTCAGCGGCAGAATAGAGGTACAAACCGTGGCCGGCCTCATCCTGAACTTTTGCCAGCAGGATAGATTTACGTCGAAGATTGGGCGCACGTGTTATCCAGTTGCCTTCGGGTAACATGCCCACGATCTCACTATGTGCATGCTGGCTGATCTGCCGTATCAATGTCTGGCGGTATTTTTCCGGCATCCAGTCTTTGGGCTCGATCCTGATCTCCCTGTCGATCTTGTCCTGAAATATTTCTTCCAGGTTCTTTTCCATGAGAATTGTTTGAGGTGTAAAAATAGTAAATATTCTGAACGGCTAACAAATGTTAGCATCATGAATAATAAATTTTTGACGATTCGTTAGTTTTTCGAAGGAATATTGCATCTTTTCGGCCAGATTTCGTCGCGGGGTTGAGGCGCAATTGGTTTCGCAGGTCCGTAAATCGTTTTTATCTTACACCTATGAAGAAATACATGGTTGGCATAAGTCTCTGTCTCATAGCTACCCTAAGTTTTGCCCAGGGTTCAGCTCCGTTTCAGAAAGAGATTGACGCATTTAAAAAGAAAGACAGCGTGCAGATGCCTGCAGAAAAAATGATCCTTTTTGTGGGCAGTTCTTCTTTTACAAAATGGACCGATGTCCAGGATTATTTTCCGCAACACCCCATCCTCAACCGCGGTTTTGGCGGCTCTTCACTGCCCGACCTCATCCGCTATGCCCCCCGGATAATTTATCCCTATAAGCCAAAACAGGTGGTCATTTATTGTGGAGAGAATGATATTGCTTCATCCGATTCAGTTACACCGCAGTTGGTGCTGCAGAGGTTTACGCAGCTTTTCCGTATGATCCGGGCAAACCTGGGGAAAGTACCAGTAGCTTTTGTGTCGCTCAAACCCAGCCCCAGCCGCTGGCACCTGCAACCTAAAATGGTAGAAACGAATAAGCTGATCAAAGATTTTTTACGCAAACAAACCAGGGCAAAATTCATCAACATATACAATGCGATGCTGAATGCGGATGGATCGGTAATGACGGATATTTTTATCAGCGATAACCTGCATATGAATGCAAAGGGCTATGCCATATGGGCGCCTATTATAAGGAAAGCACTTAGGGATTAAAATTAGTAGCGCTCATTTCGAGCGAAGCGCAGCGTAGCGAGAAATCTTAAGTCGATTAGCAGATTTCCCTACAGTTGGCGGCCTTATTTAATATCAAAATCTACCACCACTTTTTCTGTGCGCGGGTGCGATTGACAGGTGAGTATAAAGCCCTGTTCAATTTCTTCCGCTTCCAGTCCGTAATTGACATCCATATCCACTTCGCCTTCGATGAGTTTTGCCCGGCAGGTGCAGCATACACCGCCTTTGCATGCATAGGGCAAGTCGGCCCCCTGCTTTAGCGCTGCGTCGAGAATAGCATCGCCTTCAAAACCCAGGTCAAAATCAAAACTGATACCATCAAGTTTTACCGTGATCCTGCTTTTTACTTCCTTTTTCGTTGCGGTAAAGTGTAGGGCGCCGGTTTCCTTCTTTCTTCCCTGTGTGGTAAAAAGTTCAAAATGTATTTTCTTAGGTTCCACGCCCAGTTTTTGCAGTTGGTCCTTTACCGAAAAGATCATGTCTTCCGGGCCGCATAAAAAGAATGCATCTGTGGAATGGATGTCCAGGTTCTTTTCGCAAAGAGCGCCGCACTTATCTCCATCAATCCGGCCGAAATGGATGGCCGCATCCGTTTTTTCCCTTGATAAAATATAGATCACACGAAACCGGTCCATATACAGGTTCTTCAATCCTTCGAGTTCTTCCTTGAAGATAATAGAGTGTCGGTTGCGGTTGCCATATACCAATGTAAAAGAACTTTTTGGCTCAGTGCGAAGTGTAGTTTTGATGATAGATAGTAAGGGAGTGATTCCGCTTCCCGCCGCAAAGCCAATGTATTGACGCGACTGCGACGCATCCAGTTCAACAAAAAATTTTCCAAGCGGTGGCATCACGTCAATCGTATCTCCTTTTTTCAATTTGTCGTTCGCATAGTTAGAGAAAAGCCCCTGTTCGGTTTTCTTAACCGCAACCCTTAGTTCATTGTCCAGCGGGCTGCTGCAGATAGAATAGGATCGCCTCACTTCTTCCCCGTTGATATGTGTGCGCAACGTGATGTATTGTCCCTGTTTGTATTGAAATGTTTTTTTTAGATCAGGCGTGACATCGAAGGCAATGGAAACACAGTCCGGCGTTTCTCTTCTTACTTCAGTTATCGTTAGTGGATGAAAATGTATGGACATATTTATTGCTTAATATTTTCGCCGCAGATTCGCAGATTTTTGGTTCCTAATCTGCGAATCTGCGGCGATTACTTCGGGGACGATCATTTATTAATTAGTCCACCCACCAGGATCGTTATCATATTTTCCTCCAGCGCTTCTGCACTGATCTTTTGCGTGGACCGGTGCCAGCTTTCAATGCCGCTGATGGCGTGCAGCATGATCAGCACCGCGGTGGGGGCATCAATTTTCTTGATCTCTTTCTGACGGATCCCGGTTTCAATGATGGCCGCGAACCTTTTACGGTAAATACGGCGCTGGTTCTGAAAATTTGAGAGATAAGGATCCGCCAGGTGTTTCCATTCGCGGTCGCTTACATATACCTCCTCGTAATGGTTGATCATTTCATTGATGTGAAACCGAAGCAGTTTTTCCACTTTGCCGATAGCCGTGCCCTGTTCTGCCTCTATCTCGTCTATTTTATGCATGAAGCGGTTAGCCACGCCAAAACACAATTCGTGCAGCAGTTCCGTTTTGGATTTGATGTGGTTGTAAAGGCTCGCGGCTTCAACACCTACCGCTTCCGCCAGGTCGCGCATACTGGCCGCCTTAAACCCTTTTTCGCGAAAAAGCGCGGCGGCCTTGGTTACGATAACATCTTTGCGGGAGATGTTTTTGTCAGTTTTGATTCGTGCCATGTTGCGAAGATAACAACTGTTAGCAAATTTCTCAACTTGAAATTCAGATATTGTTAGTTTGTGCGTTGGGTTGGTGCATGCGCAATCCATGCGTTTATATAATCCAATAACCGCAAAGCCGCAAGGACACAAAGTGGTGCAGGGTTCCCTGGCGTTTCTTTTCGGTTAAAACCGAACTTGAGTAATTACCCCCAATACCCTAATTTCGCCCCCCGATACCAAAACCTTTATTATGTCTTTAGTAGTTGTTGGTTCCATGGCTTTTGATGCTATTGAAACCCCGTTTGGAAAAAGTGACAGGATCATCGGCGGTGCCGGTACCTATATCGCCTGGTGCGCCTCTAACTTTACCCCGGTAAAGCAGATCTCGGTTGTGGGTGGCGATTTTCCACAGGAAGAGCTGGATGCATTAACAGCCCGTAATGTGTCGCTGGAAGGTGTGCAGATCAAAAAAGATGAAAAGACATTCTTCTGGAGCGGCCGCTACCATATGGATATGAACAGCCGCGATACGCTGGAGACGCAACTGAATGTACTGGAAAATTTCCAGCCCGTTGTTCCTGAGAGTTACCAGGATTGCGAATTCCTCATGCTGGGTAACCTGTTGCCTTCGGTACAAAGCAGTGTGATCGAGCAACTCAGAACACGTCCCAAGCTGATCATCATGGATACAATGAATTTCTGGATGGAGATCGCGATGGATGACCTTAAGAAAACGATCTCTATGGTTGATGTGCTGATGGTAAATGATAGTGAGGCCAGGCAATTGAGTGGTGATTTTTCACTGGTAAGAGCTGCGGCAACCATCATGAAAATGGGTCCTAAATACCTGATCATAAAGAAGGGTGAGCATGGCGCTTTATTGTTCCATGGCAAACAGGTGTTTTTTGCGCCTGCATTACCTTTGGAAGACGTATTCGATCCAACAGGAGCAGGTGATACATTCGCCGGTGGATTTATCGGCCATATTGCCAAGACCAGGGACATATCGTTCGAGAACATGAAGACCGCCATCATTGTGGGAAGTGCCATGGCCTCTTTCTGCGTGGAAAAATTTGGTACGGAGCGCTTGCGCCAGATCAACAAGGCGGATATCGATGCAAGGATGGAAGAATTTGTGCAGCTTGTTAATTTTGATATTAACCTGGTTTAACAGGAAACCGTGTTTTTTTAAGATTTTCTACGTACAAACACCAGCTTTTGTTGGTGTTTTTTGTTTTAATTGGAACACCATGAAAACTTCATTTCAAAATGTTGTGTGGAAGGAGGGGGTGCAGTTTGTTGCCCAGTGCCTGAATGTAGAGGTGTCAAGTTTTGTAGATACGAGGGAAAAAGCGTTGAAAAACCTCGAAGAGGCTTTAGAATTAAATTTTTAGGACATGCCGATAACAGACGCATCAGTGATCGAAAATCCTGAATTGATAGAAACTGAATGGGATCATGCCTGAATTGTTCTCTTCTTCTGAAATCATAAAGGTACTTCTGCAGCACGGGTTTGTTTTTGTATCGCAGTCATGTGAAATATCGAAAAAGGGGCAATCCAACGTAAACGGTCATTATACCTGCTGAAAGAAAACAGGTTCCTGTTGGAACATTCAACTCAATTTTACGTCAATCCGCGCTTGTAAAGGATGATTTTGAAAAATAGTTTTGGTTTTAAAAGGCATTCACAATATTTTCGCTCTTACAATGATGACAATGAAACATACAAAACGTATTAAGAAACCTCTCTGACAGGGAAGTGCTTGCGTTTGTGTATGAACCAATATACTTAGAAGCCTTCCCCAACCGGGAGGGCTTTTTTAATGTGTTGCATTAACCGATAGATAAATAAACCCATAAACAAACAAACCATCATGAAAGTAGCCGTAGTAGGTGCCACAGGATTAGTAGGTACCAAAATGTTGCAGGTATTGGCCGAACGTAATTTCCCCGTAACAGAAATCGTTCCTGTAGCTTCAGAAAGATCTGTAGGTAAGGAAGTCGAATTCAAGGGAAAAAAATACAAGGTGGTAAGCATGCAGGACGGTATTGATGCCAAACCTGCGGTGGCCATATTCTCTGCAGGCGGAAGCACTTCCCTGGAATGGGCACCAAAATTTGCTGATGCCGGCATTACCGTGATCGATAATTCTTCAGCCTGGCGGATGGATCCCACCAAAAAACTGGTGGTGCCTGAAGTAAATGCTGATGTGCTTACAAAAGATGATCTTATCATTGCCAATCCCAATTGTTCTACCATCCAGATGGTGGTGGCCCTGCAGCCATTGCATAAAAAATACGGCATTAAACGCGTAGTGGTGAGCACTTACCAGAGTGTAACAGGTACCGGTAAAAAAGCGGTTGACCAGTTATTCAATGAAAGAAAAAACCAGGAAGGCGAGATGGCTTATAAATACCCCATAGACCTGAACGTAATACCACAAATTGACGTGTTCCTCGACAATGGGTATACCAAGGAAGAAATGAAAATGGTGAAAGAGACCTGTAAGATCATGGGCGATGATTCCATTAAAGTAACGGCCACAACTGTTCGTATACCGGTTGTAGGCGGGCACAGCGAAAGTGTGAACGTGGAATTTGAGAATGATTTCGATCTGAATGAACTGAAGCAGTTGCTTGCTGACTCACCCGGCATTATCGTACAGGATGATCCGGCTGCGCAGTTGTATCCTATGCCTTTATGGGCGCATGAAAAAGATGAAGTATTCGTGGGCCGTCTCCGCAGGGATGAAACGCAGGCCAATACATTGAACATGTGGATCGTAAGCGATAACCTCCGCAAAGGCGCCGCCACCAACGCCGTTCAGATAGCTGAATACCTGATGGGTAAAGGCATGCTATAAACTTTTTGAGAGTGGATGGTTAGTTACTGCCCCGCATTAAGCGGGGCATTTTTTTTGCCACAGATTTCACAGATTAGCAGATTAAATCAGTGTCAATCTGTGAAATCTGTGGCTATACTTATGCCTCAATGGCGCGGTTGAGAAAAATAAGGAGAGGCTGGAGTGCTTCTAACGCGGTTGTTATTTTTTTCACCGCATCCTTGCCGGTAACATCCGCATCAGATAAAGGCGTGATGGCCACCCAGCTTTTTAGTTTAATATAGTCGATAGCGGGATTGTCTTTCTCATAACCCTTTGGCTCGCGGCTAAGCGACATTCCTTCGGACCTGTCCAGGTCGCCGTAAACGGAAACGAATTTTTTACTGATGATGATCTTTTGAAATTCCTCCCATGAATAATCTATCTCCTGCCGTATTTTCTTCAGCATATCGGGTTCTACCTGGTAACGTCCACCGCCTACGAATGAGTTGCCCGGTTCGAGATGAATATAGTAACCTGCAAAATCAGATTTCTTTCCACCCCTGATCAGGCTCGCTGCCAAATGGCTTTTATAAGGAGCTTTATTTTTACTGAAACGTACATCACGGTTGATGCGGTACAAACATTCCTTAGCAGTAAGACCGGCTATCGTAGCATCTTTTTTTCCGTGCTGGTGAATGACCGCGTTGATCAACGCAGAAAAATCTTCTTTTGCCGTTTCGAAAGATGGACGGTTCTTCTCAAACCATTCGCGGACATTATTCTTTTTGAGTTTTTTTAAGAAAGCTAGTGTTGATGGCTGTATCATAGTTCTCCGTTTGCTTACCTGCTGGCCTGCGTTCATTTTTCCCGCAAAGCCGCATAGGCGGGTTTGCTATTTGTTCATGAGTTGTAGGAATTCATCCTCTGAAATGATCTTTATGGTATTGATTTTTTTCGCTTTTTCGAGTTTGCTTCCTGCATCGTCGCCTACCACGAGGTAATTCAATTTTGCGCTTACGCCGCTGACGATCACGCCGCCCTGTTCCTCGGCCATAGCTTCGGCTTCACTGCGTTTTAGTTTAGCAAGCGTACCTGTAAAAAGAAATGTATTGCCGGTAAGCGCCCCGGCGGCCACTACTGCTTTTTTCTGGTTCTTCAATTGTAATCCCAGTGTTTCCAGTTGTTGCAGCATCTGTATATTCTGTTCATTCTGGAAAAACTGGTGTATGCTTTTGGCCACTTTCACTCCCACATCCTCCATCTTAGTAAGGTCCTCCTCTGATTTTGTTGTGAAGTCCAGTATGTGTTCTACTGTATTCGCCAGCGTTTTTGCGGTCGTTTCTCCCACAAAACGTATACCCAATGCATAGATCAAACGGTGCAGGGGTTGCTGCCTGGAAGCTTCAATAGCAGCCCGCAGGTTGTCAAGACTTTTTTTGCCAAAACCTTCCAGTTCACCCATTTTCTCATAGGGTAGTGTGTAGATGCCCGGTATATCCTTTAGAAAGCCGAGCTCATAGAATTTGCGCACATTGGCCTCGCCAAAACTTTTGATATCCATGGCATCCTTACTCACAAAATGAATCATTTTTTCTACCACCTGTGCCTCGCACTCAATATTGATACAACGCCATACGGCCTCTGTTTCTTCTTTGAATAGCTCACTCTTACACACAGGGCAGGTTTTGGGAAAAACAATTGATTTTTCTTTCCCTGTTCGCAATTCAGGTAATGATTTTACAATCTGCGGGATGACATCACCCGCGCGTTCTATCAATACAGTATCCCCGATCTGCAGGTCTTTTTCACGAATGTATTCTTCGTTGTGCACTGATATACTGGATACCGTAACACCGCCCAGGTAAACGGGATCGAGTTTGGCAACCGGAGTTACGGCGCCGGTTCTTCCCACCTGGAACTCCACTGCCTTTAAATGTGTTGTTGCCTGCCGGGCTTTGAATTTAAAGGCAATGGCCCAGCGGGGGTGATGCGAGGTCATACCCAGTTTTTCCTGCAGTACTACGTCATTTACTTTTACTACCATGCCATCTATTTCGTAAGGAAGGTCATCCCGTTCCCGTTCAAATTCAAGACAATAATCAATCACGGGTTGTATTCCTTTTACTACGCGTTTCTCTTTTTGCGGAGAGCGGAATCCAAGGTTCCACAACAGTTCCAGTGAACCTGAATGTGTAGCCAGTTCTTTTCCCTGCTTCAGGTGTTTTTTTATCTCTGCTTTCTCATCGCCTTCGTCAGACATTCTCCATCCGTCGTCTGTAATAAAAAAACTTACATGGTACAGGAAAGCATCGAGTGCACGCCTGGCCACTTCTTTGGGATCTTTCATCCGCAGGCTGCCGGAAGCAGCGTTACGCGGGTTGGCAAGTGGTGCAAGGTTTTGTTCAGCCAGTTGCGCATTGTATTTTGCAAAAGAAGTTTTACTCATGATCACTTCGCCGCGTACTTCTATCTGCCGAATTCCATATTGGGAAAATGCAGCCGTAAGCGGGATGGAGCGAATCTGTTTGATATTGGCAGTGATATCCTCACCCTCAACGCCATCTCCCCGGGTGGCTGCCCTTGTTAATTTGTCATCTTCATAGATCAGCGAAATGCTGGCACCGTCAAACTTGGGTTCAATACAATACTCGATCGTTTCCAGGCCGCTCAGTTCTCTTGCCTTTCGGTCAAAATCGAGCAGGTCCGCGGCATTGTAACTGTTGTCCAGGCTAAGCATCGGTACCAGGTGCTGCACAGTTACGAACCCCTGGTTAAGGCTGCTACCTACGCGCTGCGTGGGTGAATCGGGGGTGATCAATGCAGGGTTAGCCTGTTCGGTCCTATGTAAAAGCTGGTATAATTGGTCGTATTCAAAATCGGAGAGCAGTGGTTCATTCAGCACATAATACCGGTATTCATGAAAACGCAGAATCTCGCGAAGCCCGTTTATTTCTTTCGCGGGCAACTGGTATGCTTTTTTTTCCGCCAGTGATAAATAGCTGGAAGAACGCTTCTGTAGCTGTTTGGTTTGGTCGTTACCGTACATAGTGCAGAATTGGCCGTTAAAGGTAAGCGCTTACGGCATCAAAGAGAAGCCGGGCCGAAATTTGTGTCAGCTAATGACTAAACTTTGTATCTTGTTAGTTCCGAAAATAACCAGGCAGGCGATTCCTGAAAGCTATGACGAAAAAAAATGTTGCTGAGGCCTCTGAAGCAGCGCATCTGATTAAAGATGCGGTAGAATTGGTGAAGTCATACCCTGCAGTTCCACTTACTGTAGACTGCGCCATTTTTGGATTTGAAGAAAGTAAACTCAAGGTATTGCTTATTAAGAGTGACCTTGAAATCTTTGAGGGCCGTCTTTCATTACTGGGCGATATGGTGCAGGATGAAGAGGAACTGGATGACGCCGCTTACAGGATACTTCGGGAGAGAACGGGCATGAATGATGTGTTCCTCGACCAGGTGCGTGCGTTCAGTCATCCTAACCGTCACCCCGGCGGCCGTGTAATCACCATAGCCTATTGCTCGCTGCTGAACATCAATCACCACGAGCTCAAGATCCATGACAATGACCTGAACTGGCACAGTGTATCTGCGTTAAAAGAAATGGCATTCGATCATAAAGAGATTGTGGACGTTTGTTACCAGTGGCTGCAGAAAAGGATACAGGAACATCCGTTAGGATTTAACCTCCTGCCCGAAAAATTTTCACTTCGCGAACTGCAGAACCTGTATGAGGCCATCCTGGGTATTACCCTCGACCGCCGTAATTTCCGCAAAAAATTTGCTTCTATGGACCTGCTGATCGATATCGATGAGATGGAGCAGGATGTACCTCACCGCCCGGGCAAACTTTACAAGTTTAATTTCGAAAAATACGAGAAGAATAAGCGTAAATGGACGGGGATCGACTTTTAATTTGAGATTGCGGCATTTTAAAAAAATGGGAGATTTGCGTTTGCCAGGGAGTTTGCGAACAGCGCTCCGTTGATTTTCCCATTCTCATATTTTCAAATTCCTGCATTTTCTCCCAAGTTCCACTACATTTACAGACTAACGAATCAGCTATGCTACATTCAATGACGGGCTATGGACGGGCCGAACAGACACTGGCAGATAAAACCTACCTGGTGGAAGTGCGTTCCCTTAACGGTAAACAATTTGATCTCCGCCTGGGTATACCCGCGTTACTGAAGCCATTCGAGTTCGAGATCCGCAACCTGCTCAATGAAGGTTTACAGAGGGGTAGTGTGGAATGTACCATTACAATCAAACAAAATGGCGCCAATAAACCGGTTACCATCAACACAGATCTTGCCAAAGCTTATTTTGAACCGGTTGCAGAACTTGCGCGCGACCTGAACCTGCAGACAGGTGATATTTTAAGCACCATACTGAAATTACCCGATGTAATTACACCCTCCACCGAAGTGTTGAGTGATGAGGATTGGACCTGTTTTGCTACCGTGCTGAAAGATGCGATTGCTGAACTTAACCGCCACAGGTTAGATGAGGGAAAATCGATCGAGACTGATCTGCTGCTGCGTATAGATAATATTGAAGCGCACCAGAAAACCATTGCCGGACTGGAACCGTTCCGCCGCACAAAAGTGAAAGAAGGGCTAATCAAATTGCTGGAAGAACATACCAGTGCCGATAGTTATGATGCCAACCGGCTTGAACAGGAGCTCATATACTATATTGAAAAAATGGATATCAGTGAAGAACAGGTACGTTTAAAAAATCATTGTGATTATTTCCGCTCCATATTAGCGGAGCCGGAAATTGGAAAGGGCAAAAAACTTTCCTTTATCCTCCAGGAGTTCGGCCGCGAGATCAATACCACAGGATCTAAAGCCTATGACGCCACTATCCAGAAATGCGTGATCCTGATGAAGGATGAGCTGGAAAAGGCGAAAGAACAGATATTGAATGTTTTGTAGAGGAAAGCCGCGAGCTTTGAGCTGCGAGCTGCGAGAGATGGGGTTATTTTTTATTTGCGGACTTCCCGAATAGCCGCCAGGAAAGTATTAATTTATACACGACGTAAATGCATATAGCTCGTACCTCGTAGCTCACAGCTCATAGCTTGCTTCCATCCCCTATCTTTGCACAAATTCCCAACCCGGTGAAAAGAGCTTTCGTTTTTATCAGCTTTGTAGCACTATTGGCCGCCTGCAGTACATTGGATATGTATGAGAAAACGAAATTTTTTCATGAGCATGAATGGAAAAGCAGTGAGAAGCCATCTTTTACTTTTACGATTGAGGATACAACTTCGTTATATAATTTATTTGTCATCTTCCGTCATGAAGATGCTTATCATTTCAACAATCTCTGGCTGAATATTACCACCCAGGCACCGCGGGATACGGCCCGTACGCAAAAAGTTAATATCACCCTCGCCGATAATACACGGGGTTGGCTGGGTACCGGGATGGATGATATTTACGATCACCGAGCACGCATTACACAGTCGCCGGTGAAACTCAAAAAAGGAAACTATACGTTTATACTGCAGCAGCATATGCGCGAAGATCCACTGCAGTACGTGCTGAATGCGGGCATCCGCGTGGAAAAGGTGAGGCGATGAGTTTTTTTAAAAAACAAAAACTGGCTGTTGTTACAACGGTATACTGGCTGCTGCTGCTGTATATGGTGGCGGCATTGTTTTGGTGGTTTATCGCATTGGAAAACCAGAACCGCAATGTTAGCCAGATACGCCTTAATGAATTGAAGAAAGATGATCCTGGTTATTTTGCACGTGCAGCTGATATTGAGGATATCCGCAAAAGAAAGACCACCCAGTACATAGGAGAGGGAATCACCTTTCTTGCTGTGATCGTTGTAGGAGCGGTTTTTGTATTCAGGGCCACCCGGCGGCAATTCAGGATGTCGCAGCAGCAGCAGAATTTTATGATGGCCATCACCCATGAATTGAAAACGCCTATCGCAGTAACCCAGCTTAACCTGGAAACCCTGCAAAAAAGAAAACTGGAAGAAGAAACCCAGCAAAAACTGATTGCCAATACACTGGAAGAGGCCAACCGTCTCAATTCTCTTTGCAACAACATTTTACTTGCTGCGCAACTGGATGCGGGTTATGTATCCCATAACCAGGAAATTAATTTCACTGACCTGGTAGAGGGTTGTGTGGATGATTTCAGGAAGCGCTTTCCACAACGGATGATCTGCGAAAATATTGAACAGGGCATTTACCTCAATGGCGAAACATTGCTGCTGCAAATGCTGGTGAACAATCTTATTGAGAACGCGCTGAAATATTCACCCAGGGAAGCCACTGTTACAATAGGTGTGTTGCAGGAGAACAACAGGGTGCGGCTGGTGGTGAGCGACCAGGGCTATTCAATTCCCAATGACGAAAAGAAAAAAATCTTTGAGAAATTTTACCGGGTGGGCAATGAGAATACCCGCCGCACCAAGGGTACGGGCCTGGGATTGTATTTGTGCAAGAAAATCGCTGAAAGCCATAATGGCTACATTTCTGTGACAGATAATCTGCCCACCGGCAGTAATTTTGCGGTATCATTACAGGCATGAAAGATAACCGGGCCAATATATTGCTAGTAGAGGATGAAGAAAACCTTCATGAAACCCTGAAATTGAATCTCGAAATGGAGGGTTATGCGGTTACCTCTGCCTACGATGGAACCGAAGCACTGCGCAAAGTTGACAGTGAATATTTTGACCTGATCATTATGGATATCATGTTGCCGGAACTGGATGGCATCAGTGTAACAGAAAGTATACGGGTAAAACACAACGATGTACCTATCCTAATGCTTAGTGCAAAGAACAGCAGCGCGGATAAAGTGCTGGGGCTAAAAAAAGGCGCCGATGATTACCTGACCAAACCATTTAACCTGGAGGAACTGCTGTTAAGGGTGGGCAAGCTGATCGAAAAAAACAAGAAGATGCAGGTTAAAGAAAACATCGGCGAGGTGTATGATTTTGGCGACAATAAGATAGACTTTCGTGCACAGGATGCCATTACCTGGAACGGTCAGCATATAGAACTAAGCAAGAAAGAAACCATGCTGCTGAAATTACTGATAGAGAATAAGGGAGATGTTGTTACCCGTGAAAAAATATTGCAGGTGGTTTGGGGTTACAATGTTTACCCCACTACCAGAACCATAGATAATTTTATCCTCAACTTCCGCAAGTATTTTGAAGCAGATAGCCGCAACCCCAAATATTTCCATTCTGTGCGGGGCGTTGGGTATAAGTATACAGAATGATGCATGCGCATATTGCAGCAATTTTGACTTAAACATTTTTTGAAAAAGAAGGGCAATAAAATCCCCTTGTGTGCGTTTGATACTTGCAAACAAAAAGCACATGTCGCTGCAAACAATCATAGATTTCCTGGAGCCTGTTAATATTGCCCATATCTCGCATGACGAAGGGTTTAAAGAAATACAACTGGGCCGGCATATAAATACCTACGAAGAAAATTTTCCTGATATAAGCACTGCCGATATGGTGTTGGTGGGTTGCAATGAAATGCGTGGCGCGGGTCCGCAATACAGCCAGTCCGCTTCTGCAGACGCTATCCGCGCTGAATATTACCGTCTTTTTCATTGGCATAGCGGAGTAACCGTGGCGGATATCGGTAACGTGAAAGCAGGGGCCAGCCTGCAGGATAGTTATGCTGCTTTGCGAACAGTAGTAAGTGAACTGGTAGAACAAGGTAAAAAAGTAATCATCATTGGTGGTTCGCACGACAATACTACTGCACAGTACCAGGCATACGGTATACTCAACAGGATTATTGATGCCGCATGTGTTGACTCACGCATTGATCTTGATATGGACAGTGTACTGGCTGCGGATCATTTCCTGGTTGATATGTTTACCGGCGTGCCCAATCACCTTAAACAATACACACATATCGGTTTCCAGAGTTATTTTATGCACCCGCATATGCTGGAGACGATCGATAAACTGGGTTTTGATTGTTACCGGGTAGGTAAAGTAAAGGAAGCCATCGAGGAAATGGAACCCGCTATCCGTAACAGCGATATGCTGAGTTTTGATATCGCAGCAATTCAATATGCGCATGCTCCTTCCAATCACATTACACCCAATGGCTTTAATGGTGAGGAGGCCTGCACCCTGCTGCAGTATGCCGGAATGAGTAAGCAATGCAGCAGTATTGGCATTTACGGTTATATTCCCGGGCAGGACAGTCACTCCATGACTGCCAAGCAGATCGCCCATATGTTATGGTACCTGATGGATGGCATCAACAAAGGCAAACAGGAAGCCGAACTGGAAAACCGGAAAGAGTTTGATGAATTCACCATTGCTTTCGGCGAGGTGGAAACCAGTTTCCTTCGCAGCAAACGCACCGGCCGCTGGTGGATGCAACTGCACGACGGAAAATTTGCCGCCTGCAGCTACCAGGACTATCTAACCGCCAGCAGGAATGATATTCCTGAGCGCTGGTTGAGAGCGGTGGAAAGAAACAGTCTGTAGTCTATAGTCTGCGGTCTGTAGTTGTTATTAGTTTATGGTTAACTGTTAACTGACCACGCATAACAACTACAGACAACAGACCGCCCTCTACCATATCTTCGTCCTAGCCTCTTTCGGCTTATACATCTTATCTCCCGGCTGGATATTAAATGCTTCATACCAGGCGTCAATATTGGTTACGGGTGCGTTGGCCCGGTGTTCGCCGGGTGAATGGGGATCGGTTTTGATAAGGTTGGCAGCGGTTTCTGGTAGTGTGTTGTTGCGCCAGATCTGCGCCCAGCTTAGAAAGAAACGTTGCTGAGGGGTAAAGCCATCTATTTTTTTCCCTTTTTTGAATTGAGCTGTTTTGGTGAATGCTTCATAGGCCATACTCAGGCCACCAAGGTCGGCAAGATTCTCGCCCAAGGTTAACCTGCCCTGTACATGCAATGTATCCAGCACCGTGAGTGCGTTATACTGTGCCACCACTTCATCGGCGCGTGATTTAAATTTATCAGCATCCGGTTTTGTCCACCAGTCTTTCAGGTTACCCGCCGCATCAAACTGCCGGCCCTGGTCATCAAACCCATGTGTGATCTCATGGCCGATGACCGCTGCGATACCACCATAGTTTACTGCATCATCTGCACCAAAATCAAAAAATGGAAATTGAAGTATGCCTGCAGGAAAAGTGATATCGTTGTTGGAAGGATTGTAGGAAGCATTGATGGTGGGAGGGGTCATACCCATTTCTTTTTTGTCTACAGGTTTACCCATCCTGGCCACGTTAAAATGGTATTGCCAGGCGCTTACGTTTCTTACATTGCCAAAAAAATCATCTCGGTTGGCAACCACGCCGTCATACGTTTTCCATTTATCCGGGTAGGCGATCTTTTTTGCAATCGCATTGAGTTTTTGCAAAGCTTTTTCTTTTGTCTCCCCGCTCATCCAGTCAAGTCTCTTTATTCGGTCAGCGAAAGTGCTCTGGAGATTGTCAACCATTTTTACCATGTAATCCTTCGCTTCCGGCTTGAAATATTTTTCTACATACAGTTCGCCTGCCATATCCCCCAGCGAACGGTCTATCAGGCTGCTCATTCGTTGCCAGCGTGGGGTTTGCACTTTTTGTCCGGATACCACGCTGTTAAATTCAAATTCAGCTTTCACAAAAGCATCGCTCAGGTAGGGTGCCGCACTTTTTATCACGCTCCAGCGGAGATAACTTTTCCATTCGGTGAGGGGAACGGAAGTTAAAAGTTCATTTGCCGTTTTCAGGAAACCGGGATTGGTTACCACCACACTATCAGCACCCACTATTTTGGATTGTGCCAATAGGGTGGCCCAGTTCATGTTTGGCGTAAGGGCGGAAAGATCCTTTACAGCAAACTTATGATAGGTGGCATTGGGATCACGCATTTGCACGCGTGACAACTGCGCTTTGGCCAATGCCGTTTCTATCTTTAACACCGCCTCCGAACTCATTGCGGCAGTAGCCGCATCTTCACCCACCAGCAGAAACATTTTCTGCAGGTAATTTTTATAGGCGTTGCGAATGGTGATACTGCGCGCGTCATTATTCAGGTAATAATCCCTGTCGCCCAAGCTGGTGCCACCCTGGCTGATGTTGGGAATATATTTTGTTACATTTTTCCTGTCGGGCTGTATGCCCATATTAAACAGGGCCCCACCAATGCCATTTACCCGCATGTATGCCACCTCATGCAGCACATCGGTAGAGCTGCTGATATTCTTAAGACGGTCGAGGTCTGGTTTTATCGGTTGATAGCCGCGTGCCTCTATGGCTGCACTATCCATTCCACTGGCGTAAAAATCGCCGATCACCTGTGTTTTTCTGTCGCGGTTTGTTTTTTTTGCTGCATCCTCCAGCAGCAACTGCAATCGTTTTGAACTTTCTTCACGCAACTCATCAAAACTGCCCCACCGGGTTTTGGATGCAGGTACCGGATTTTTCTTTATCCAGTTGCCGTTTGCATAACGATAGAAATTATTTCTCGGTTTTACGCTGAGGTCCATATTGGACTTGTCTATGTATTTGATTTTTTCGTTTGTAAACCTGTCTCCTGGTCTGCCAAAACACACGGCGCTGATAAAAAAGACCGCGATGAGGAATTTTCCTTTAATGTCTGCAATCATGACTTTCTATTTTGAGGATACCTAAAGTAATAAATTGTAAGCAACAATGCCATGTGGATTGATGAATGGGCTAAATTAGTGTGTGATATAAACTTTGAGAATATGAGAAAATTCGCCGGTTGCCACTTATTTCTTACCTGTTCACTACTGGTATTCTCATCGTGCAGCCTGCAAAAGCAAATTGCGAAGCAGGCAGGCAATGAAATTCTAAACCACCCTGATTTTGCTTCTGCACATATTGGGATTAGTTTATATGATCCGGTAACTGGCAGATACCTGTATGATCACCAGGGCGATAAATTGTTTGTTCCCGCAAGTAATACCAAAATATTTACCTGTTATGCTTCTATGAAAAACCTGGGTGATAGCCTGGTGGCGCTACGGTATGTGGATAAGGGGAACGGCATCATTGAAGTGGAACCCAATGCGGACCCAAGTTTTCTTCATCCTGATTTTTCCTACCAGCCCGTACTGGATCTTTTCCGTGCGAAGAGCCGTGTATTGCTGACCGATGAGAACTGGAGAGACAACGCTTTGGGTTTTGGATGGGCCTGGGATGATTACAACAGCGATTACATGGCGGAAAGGAGTGCGATGCCGGTATATGGAAATGTAGTGAGGTTTACACAGTCAGGCAGGGTAACGGCATATCCCGTGTATTTTCAAAAAGCAATTGATGAAGCGTTAGTAAATGCCCCACCTAATTTCAGCATACGCCGTGAACTGGCAGCCAATCGGTACACCACCCGCAGCTCCGGAGCGAGGTTTGCTACCGTTGACATTCCCATTTTTACCCGTGAAAACCAGGTGCTGTTGCGCGTGTTGAATGATACGCTGAAAGGAAAAGTTGAGCCAACGCATGTAAAGATCGACAGGCTGCCCGACGTAGTAAAGGTTTATTCTCAGCCCACAGATTCATTGTTGAAAATAATGATGCATCGCAGCGATAATTTTTTTGCAGAGCAGTTGCTGCTGATGGTTAGCAACGACAAACTCGGCTATATGAATGATGCGAGAATCATCGATACCCTGCTCAAAACAGATTTCAGTGGGTTGCCCCAAAAGCCACGATGGGTGGATGGCAGTGGGTTAAGTCGTTACAACCTGATTTCACCCCGTGATTTTATATGGGTGCTAACGCAGATGAAAAATGAATTCAAGTGGGAGCGGATACAGGCCATTTTGCCTACGGGTGGTGATGGTACCCTGGGCAGTTACTATAAAAATTACGCGGGCCTTATCTACGCTAAAACCGGCAGCCTCAGTAACCACCTCGCCCTAAGTGGTTTTATCACCACCAGAAAAGGAAAGCAATGGATATTTTCTGTATTGGTAAATGCAGAACTCGCACCGGCGGCTAATATCCGGAAAGGAGTGGAGCGGTTTTTGACTTCGTTGATAGAAAGGAATTGAATATCGAATAGGAATATCCAATGTTGAAGAGAAGATTAGAGCGTAGGCTTTACCACAAAGACGCAGATAACACAGAGAGTTACGGAGACATTTTTCAATATGGTGTATGCTACTATTGCAATGATGATCCGGAAGCTGCAAAAATGCAGCCATAGGTATTGCGAAACGGATTTGCACTCAGTCCACCCAATCCTATATTCGATATTCCCTGTTCGATATTCGATATTCCTCATCTTCCAAACATCCTATCCAGGTAATCTTCCTTAAACTCAACATAGGTAGGGCTTCCGGTGGGGGTTACGTTGGGGCTGTTGCAGGAAAAGAGATCTTCCAGTAAGGCAGACATTTCTTTTTGTCCCAGGGATTGTCCTGCTTTAATAGCCTGCTGCCGCGACATACATCGTATCAGTTTTTCTCTTTTGCTGAATTTTATTTCGCTGCTGAAATGTTTGAACTGTTCAATGAGTAATTCAATGGAATGTTTTTCGTTGCCGGCAAGTATATCTGCCGGTGTACCCTGCACTACGAAACTATTGTTGCCAAAGGGCTCTATCTCGTAGCCGATGGCATGCAGGTCAGGCAACAGGTCGGTGAGCAGCGCAGCATCTGACTGATTTAGTTCCAGTGTTAGCGGGAACATGCTTTTTTGTGTGGCCATCTGCCTGCTGTGTGCTGCGAGGCTATACTTTTCATACAACACCCTTTCATGGGCAAACTGCTGGTGCACCAGTATGAAGCCCTGATGGGTTGAGGCAATGATGTAGGTGTGGTGGATCTGGATGAATGGTTTATCGGTAAGAACCTGGACGGTTAGGTGTCTGGAGTCTGGAGTTTGGAGTGAGGGGCTACTTTTGCTTGTCACTGACTCAAGACTGCTCACTCCGGATTCCTGACTGCTGTAAAATTCTTTCCAGTGTTTTAGTTCGCTCCTTTTTTCTCCTTCTATAAAATGCGCCTGGTTTTTTTGCGTAAACGTTTTGAAAAGATCTGATGAAGTGGCGGCATCTTTTCTGTCGGTGGTAAAGGGTTTGCTCACCGCGTCTAAACCCTGTATCTCTGCATTCAAGGTAAAATCGAGTGAAGGTGCAATGCTGAACTGGGCCAGTGCATGTTTTACCGCGGCCTGTACAAATGCATAAATGATCTTTTCATCTTCAAACTTGATCTCCTGTTTGGTAGGGTGCACATTGATATCTACCACGGATGGATCCAGGTCGATGTAAAGAACATAACTGGGGAAACTATCCCTGGCGATCATTTCATCAAAAGCGCTGTTTACAGCATGGTTTAGGTAGGCGCTGCGGATAAAACGGTTGTTTACAAAAAAGTATTGGTCACCTCTGGTTTTGCGTGCCGTTTCGGGTTTGCCTACAAAACCGTAAATGTTCATGTAGTCCGTTTCTTCCTTCACGCTCACCAGTTTTGCATTATAAGGGGCGCCCAGTATTTGTATGATGCGTTGTTTTAAACTGCCAGCCTCAAGGTGAAACAATTCCTGGCCATTGGCGGTAAGAAAAAAAGAGATGTTTGGAAACCCCATCGCCACGCGGATGAACTCTTCCACGATATGTCGCATTTCTGCCGCATTGCTTTTCAAAAAATTGCGGCGGGCCGGCACATTGAAGAAAAGATTCTTCATGCTTATATTGGTTCCGGCGGAACAGGCGCATGCTTCCTGCCTGGTTACCTGGCTGTTCTCAATTTCAATAAAAGTGCCCAGTTCATCCTCCGGCCTGCGCGTTTTCAATTCCACCTGGGCAACGGCTGCTATGGAAGCCAGCGCCTCGCCACGGAAACCCATGGTTTTGATTCGGAACAGGTCCTCAATATTGCGGATCTTACTGGTGGCATGTCTCTCAAAAGCCATGCGTGCATCTGTGCCACTCATGCCTTTGCCGTTATCAATAACCTGAACCAGGGCCTTGCCGGCATCGGCAATAATTAGTTTTACTTCCGTTGCGCCTGCATCGGCTGCGTTCTCGAGTAATTCTTTTACGGCACTGGCCGGGCGCTGGATCACTTCTCCCGCCGCAATCTGGTTCGCTATATTATCCGGTAATAACTGTATGATATCCGCCACTGCCCTTCTTTTTGGTAAAGTTTGTAAAAATAGCATTCTCCCTGCATCTCCCGCCGCTATGTTTGCGCTAAATTTGTGACTCAAAATACCTATAAATGACAGCAAGCGCGGATATAAAAAAATTAGAAAGGCAGTATGTGCCCAAAGATTTTGTGATTACCGATTGGGTGGCCCTTGAACCTTTTTTTAAGGAGCTTTCAGAAAGGCCCATTCACTCCCGGGCGGACCTTGAAAAATGGCTCAAAGACACCAGTGAAATAGAGGCCGTTGTGAGCGAGGATGCCTGCTGGCGGCAAATACGAATGACCTGTGATACAACAGATAAAGCCCTGGAGGATGCATTTACGTATTTCTGCATGGAAATACAACCCAAGCTTCAGCCTTATGCGGACCTGCTCAACCGCAAACTGATAGATTGTCCTTTTACCAGAGAACTGGACGAGCAGAAATATTATACCTATCTCCGTAATGTGAGGAAAAGCATTGACCTGTTCCGCGAAGCCAACATACCATTGCAGGCAGAGCTGAGCGTGGCACAGCAGCAGTACGGCGCTATTGCGGGGAAAATGACCATTGAAGTAAACGGACAGGAATATACTTTGCAGCAGGCCGGAAAATTCCTGGAGAGCCATGACCGCAGTCTCCGCGAAGAAGTATACCGGAAGATACAGGCACGAAGACTGCAGGACCAATTGGCCATGCATGATCTATACACGCAGCTTGTGGAGAAACGTGACCAGGTAGCAAAGAATGCCGGCTACCCTAATTACCGGGATTACAAATTTGCCGAGCTGGGCCGTTTCGATTATACCAAAGAAGACTGTTACCAGTTTCATGAAGCGGTAAAACTGCATATCCTTCCCTTGATCGATAAAATCTACGCAAAGAAAAAAAAGAAACTGGGGCTGGATGTTTTGAGACCCTGGGATACGGAAGCCGAGCCGGAGGGAATAGAACCCCTGAAACCGTTTACCGATGGAAAGGACCTGTATGAAAAATCGGTGCAGGTTTTTGAAGAACTCAACCCGTTTTTTGCTGCCTGCCTGCGCAAAATGGATGAGCTCAAACATTTTGACCTGGAAAGCCGTAAAGGCAAAGCCCCCGGCGGTTATAACTGCCCACTTACAGAAAGTGGCGCCCCTTTTATTTTTATGAACGCCGCAGGACAGATGAGCGATGTAACCACCATGGTACATGAAGGCGGCCATGCGGTACATTCCTTTCTCGCACACGAACTGGAATTGAGTGCGTTTAAAGAGTATCCCATGGAAATTGCAGAGGTGGCAAGTATGGCAATGGAGCTTTTCACGATGAACCATTGGGAAGCCTTCTTTAGTGACCCCGAAGACCTCAAGCGGGCCAAAGAACACCAACTGGAAAGAACGATCACCATCTTCCCATGGATAGCCATCATTGATAAGTTCCAGCACTGGGTTTATGAAAATCCGCATCACTCTATTGAAGAAAGAACAGATAAGTGGATGGAAATACTGAAGGAATTTTCAACCGGTAGCATCGATTATACCGGTCTTGATGAATATCGCAGGATCGGGTGGCAGCGCCAGCTTCATTTGTTTGAAGTTCCTTTCTACTATATCGAATATGGTATCGCCCAACTGGGCGCAATCGGATTATGGATGCAATACCGAAAGGATCCTAAGCAGGCCCTGGAAAATTATATGAAAGCACTTAGCCTGGGTGGAACAAAACCGCTGCCAGAATTGTATGCCGCCGCCGGATTAAAGTTTGATCTCTCACCGGACCATATCAAAACCCTGATGGAGTTTACCGCAGCGGAAATGGATAAACTGAATTAGGGTCTTCCATTGGCCTGAATTTAGATACCCTGTAACGGATACTACGGACAGAAAAATACCAATCGGTATATTTTGGAAGGAGGCTGCGCAAACGCTTTTGCCTCATATATAGCCGTTGGTATCCATTTTCGTTGCATTCTGGACCGAAAGCAGTAAATTTAGTGAAACGGATAAGGAGGCTTCCTATGCCAGTATCACTGCGGGCCATACTGCTCACCTGCTTTTGTTTTTTTATACTCGCGTGTAAAAAACAGGAAGCAACCAATGGCCCCTTACCAAGACTGCACAAGGTTATCGCAAATGGGGTGGATTCGATGCGCAATCATTGCAATAGCTGCCTTTTCACCCAACTCTATTCATACGATGAGAAGGGACGGTTGGTTACCATACTTGATAGTGCGGGCTATTGGAACCACCAGTACCACGGCCCTCAGCCTTACGGCGTAGGCTACCCTAGCCGGTTACGTTTGGAATATGACGGGCAGGGAAGACTGCTTAAGGCCGCCAGAGATTCATTTGCTTACAATAGCCAGGGGCAATTAATTGTCCGATACCGGAGAATATCATCAGACACCAGTAGTTTTTTTGTTACCAACCGGTTCACTTATGACTCCGGCGGAAGACTGGTGGCAGACTCAGGTTATATTAAACAATCTTTTTCCAATCCCAATGGCATTTTATATGGCTACGACCTGTTTGCCTATGATGCAAGGGATAACATGATTCAGAATGACCGGTTCGAATTATGGCCGCCGGGTTCTGTCAGGCATGAAACACTGTTCGCGCAGTATGATAACCATACCAGCCCCTACAAAGCACTTGGTTTGCTTCCTTACCTGGTTTTCTATTCCCAGGGCATACTGCTTAGTCCGCATAACTGCATCAAAGCGGGATATAACTACGAATACAACACCTACGGGCAACTTAAAAAGATAACCTACGGATATTTTTACCTTGAATTCTTCTATGAATAGCGTTTGCCCTGTGCAAGCGAGGGTAGTCATTCTTTACCTGTTCACAAAAAACGCTGAATGCAAACGCCGGGAATCCATAGCGTTCTGCTTTCAGCGTTTTGCATGATGCATATTACAGCATTAACTTTCTTTTGGCGGCTCAGGCGGCTTGGGTCCCTGGTCCCTGGGTCCTTGCGGTCTCGGGCCCTGGGGTCGCGGCCCCTGTTGTCTCGGGCCCTGTGGCCTCGGCCCTTGTTGCCTTGGTCCCTGTTCCCTCGGTCTTTGGTCTCTTGGTCCCTGATCTCTTGGTCCCTGATCCCTCGGTCCCTGTTGTCCTCCGCGATTCTGTTGAGGAGGCCTGGGTCCCTGGTCCCTGGGTCCTTGTTGCCTTGGACCCTGATCCCGCGGCCCCTGCTGCCTCGGACCCTGTGGCCGGGGTCCCTGTTCCCTTGGGCCCTGTGGTCCACGGTTATCGCCTCTTCGGTCATTGCCCCGCTGCTGGTCGCGTCTGCGGCGGTCATTTTTCTCCAAAGTTTTTAAGCTGATCTGTCCTACCAAATCTACAAATGCGGGTTCAATGTCTTTGGACTTGCTGCTGGTAATATCGGCAGGTTGCAGTTCATCAGCTTTTTGTCCCTGCTGGTTCAAACGCTTGATCTCTTTTACACGCTGTATGGTTAATGGGTAATGTTTGGTGTTGTTAGGAAGTATATACCACATCAGGTTCTTGAAAATATCTTTCTTAATCAGTTGTGCAGTTCCCATGGCAGTGTCTAATGTTTCTGCATAATCCGGGAAATGCTGTAATGCGTCGAGGTAGGTGTCCAGTTCGTAATTAAGACAACACTTCAAACGTCCGCACTGGCCGCTTAGCTTGGTCTGGTTGATAGAAAGATTCTGGTAACGTGCGGCGGTGGTATTCACACTTTTGAAGTCGTTCAGCCAGGTGCTGCAGCAGAGTTCGCGACCGCAACTGCCGATGCCGCCAACTTTGGCCGCTTCCTGGCGGATTCCGATCTGGCGCATTTCTACTTTCACCTTAAAATCGCCCGCATATATTTTTATCAGCTCGCGAAAGTCGACGCGGTCATCTGCGGTATAAAAGAAAGTGCCTTTTTTCCCATCGGCCTGTATCTCCACTTCACTCAGCTTCATCTGCACGTTCAACTGGCGCGCTATGGCACGTGAACGCGCCAATATCTCTTTCTCACGGCCCTTGCTGATCTGAAAGACTTCGATATCCCTTTCAGAACTGCGGCGTAAAATCTTTTTCATGTCGGGGCTAAATTCATCCACCCCTTTTTTCTTTAATTGTAAGCGAACCAGCTCGCCTGTAAGGCTCACTTCCCCTACGTCAAACCCGCTTACGCCTTCAACGGTCACGTACTCTCCTTTTTCAAAATACTGCAAGGTATTGTTGCGGAAAAATTCCTTTCGGCTGCCTTGTTTAAAGCTCACTTCTATCACTTTGCAGGTGCTTTCCGGGTCACTGAACGGAAGATTGAGCAGCCAGTCGTGCACGTTCAGCCGGTTACAGCCACCCGTGCTGCAACCGCCGTTGCTTTTACAGCCGCTAGGTTTACCATCTTTTGAAGTACCACATGATCCACAGCCCATATCTAAGAGATAAGTTGGTTAAAAGAAATTACAGTAAAGCAAAGGGATCGTGCCAGGTACGAATTACGAAGTACGAACTGGGAAGTATAAAATGATTCCCGGTTCGTACTTCGTACTTATCACTTCGTACTTAGTATGGGCTATGGTACTGCTATGATGCTGGGTTGTGTCAATCACTGCAGCTTGTGTGTGCCGCGGTGCTTTTTGCGTATGTTGTTCAGCATCAATGCCTTCAAAATATATTGATAAGCAGGTAACAGTTCAGGTGTATCGACAGCCGGTTAATACCGGGCCATTGTTACACGGTGCCCACGATCCTTCCACTTCACTGTCCTGCCACCGGCAGGACTCAATTCATCAAAATTAGGGTTTTGTTCTGAATGATGTGGTAGAGTTTGATCGTTAGGGCCTGGAACAGCATTTTGGCATTGGCGTTCCGTTCTACATAGTAGGCGGCACGGTCAAGCTCTTCGATAATGGCCTGCTGCTGGCTTACAGAGGCGATTTTATTCAGTCGCTGGGCAAAATCCTTTTCTTTTTCACCCAATAAAACCAGGTCGGCCCCCAAAACTTTGATGCGGATGCTTTGTTCCAGCAGGTGGTTAAAATAGCGGAGAAACTGTTTTTGTTTCTCCCGCCCCAGCTTTGCTGCCTCTTCTGTAAACTTTACCTGTGCAATGGGCCCGCCTTTCAGGGTGGCATTCAGCCAATCCCTCAGGAGTCCCTGCCAGTCTTCATCGGCATGTTGCAGCAGTTGCAGTGCCTCGCGGTAATTTCCCTCGCAAATACCGGCTATCTGCCGGGCGGTATCGGCGGGAGCATTTGCGCGCGTGATCAGCGCCTGTTCAATCTCGCTGTTTTCGGGCATAGGAACTTTAACCAGCTGGCAGCGACTGAGTATAGTGGGTAATATCTGTTCTTCGTTCTCCGCTACCAGGAGGAACAAGGTATTGGGTGGTGGTTCTTCTATCAGTTTTAAAAGTTTGTTTCCTTCTTTGCCTAAGTATTCGGGCATCCACAGCAACAATACTTTGTACTCGCTCTCAAAACTCTTCAAACTCAGTTTACGGATAATGTCATTGCATTCATCAGCGGTAATATTTCCCTGTTTATTCTCGGCACCAATAAACTGCAGCCAGTCATAAACATTGCCATAAGGATATAGCTGCATAAACTCGCGCCATTCTGAAATATAATCGGCGCTGGTTGGCTTGTCCCCGGTTTTTTTAGGAATGACGGGATAGGAGAAATGCAAATCGGGGTGTATCATCTGCCTGGCCCGTTCAAATGCGGGTTGCTGAGCGATATCATCTGGATGGATAAAAGCCGGAGCGGGGGCCAATGCGGTCATGCCACCAAACAGGTCCTCAACAATAGGTGCCGGCTGCGGTAAGCTCACCACGTACTCTGCAAAAGCCAATGCCAGCGGCAGTGCACCCGTTCCTTCTTTGCCCAAAAAAAGCAATGCATGGCTCAAACGGTTCTGTTCCACCATTTCTGCGAGGTGTTGTTTCACGGAAGCCTGGCCTATCACATCTTTAAATAACATCGCGCGGGTTTAGCAGTGTCAAAAATAACAGGTATCCGCTTCTCCCGGCCTGGGTAGTACAATATCTTAATAAAAAAAAGAACATCGAATAACAAAGTATGTTCACTTCATCATTCGATGTTCCCTGCTCAATATTCGATATTCTATTCCTCTTATTTCAGGTATTTCAATATCTCTTCGCTATCCGGTTTTACTTTGCTCGGGAAGTAGGCAACCATTTTGCCATTCTCGTCCAGCAGGAATTTTCCGAAGTTCCATCCTACTTCCGCATCTATTACACCATTCTGGCTCTTGCTGGTAAGCCATTTGTAGATAGGTGCCATGTCGTCTCCTTTCACACTGACTTTGCTTGCCAGGGGAAATTTAACGCCAAAACGTGCTTTGCAAAATTCCTGAATCTCGCTATCCGCGCCGGGTTCCTGGCCGCCAAAATTGTTGGCGGGAAAACCTACGATCACCAGTTTGTCTTTGTACTCTTCAGACACTTTTTGAAGCAGCTCATACTGCGGGGTGTAACCACATTTGGATGCAGTATTTACCACGAGTATTTTTTTGCCTTTGAATTTGGAAAAATCGATTGTTCCGCCTTCTATGGATTTTACTTTAAAGCTATGGATGGTGGGATCTGCTTTTATCGTAAAGGCACTGAGTAAGGTTACGGCAAGAATGGTTAACAGGGATTTCATGTTTGAACTTTTTAAGGTGGGGTTAAAGGTAGTTAAGAGTTATGAATTTTGAGTTAAGAGTTAGGTAAGCAGCTGTTAAATACCGCCCAACGCTGATATGGATACTAAAGCGTGTAGGCAGCGGCAGCTATGCTCAATTTTGCGCCGGGTACCTGCAGGATGGCGGCACTACAGGCTTCCAGGGTGGCACCCGTGGTGATCACATCATCCACTAATAGGATATGCCGGTTTTGCAGCGCGCTATTATCCGTTGCCTGAAAAACATGCTGCATGTTTTGCCAGCGGCTTACCCGGTTGTGTTGCGTTTGCGTTTCTGTGAAACGGATCCTTTCAATGGCATTTCCGGTAATCGGTTTGGGCCATGTATCCTGTATGCCTTCACAGAGCAGCATTGCCTGGTTATATCCCCGGATGAATTCTTTTTTGGGATTCAGCGGCAATGGCACCAGTATCTCCACATCATCAAACCTTCCCGAACTCCCCAATGCCCGACCCATCATTCTTCCCAGAAAATAACCGGCTTCTCTGTTGTGCTTGTATTTCAACTGTTGAATCAGGTGCTGTACCAGCGAATTCCTGGTAAAATAATAGGCTGCACCGGCGTGCACAATAGCTGTTCTTCCATAAAACAATTTTTCTACCGGATTGTTCGCGGACAGAAAGAACTGTGTTTCCGGCAGGCGATGCAGGCAGCGGGCGCAAAGAAAATGTTTGTCATCTAACGCATCAGATCCACACCCCTCACAATTATGCGGAAAGAACAAGTGCGAAAAATGACCAAGGTACCTGGTAAGCATCCTGCAAAATCGGGAAAGCTTTGATGGCAGGGTTAGGTATTTAACGCAAAAATTCAAAATTCACAAGTGAAAAGTGAAGAGTGAAAAGTGAAAAGGCAAAAAATGATTAATGGTGCAGAAAGTTTGGGCAAACGCCAGTCAATTATTAATTATTAATTTTTAATTTCCACCTCCTTGCCTAAAACAACTGCTTATATACCTCATCCACCCTGCTCAGGGCCACTACATTTATTTTATAGGCTTTGGGGTCAAAACTTTTTTTATTGTAGCGGGATACGATGATCTTGTCAAAGCCAAGTTTCTCCGCTTCGGCGATGCGTTGTTCAATGCGGTTTACCGCACGGATCTCGCCGTTCAATCCTACCTCGCCTGCAAAGCAGGTATGTGCGGGCAGTGGTACATCTTCATAAGACGACAGCAATGCGCAGATCACGGCCAGGTCTATGGAGGGGTCCTCTACTTTTATGCCGCCTGCAATGTTGATGAAAACATCTTTCATTCCAAACTGGAAGCCCCCGCGTTTTTCGAGTACCGCCAGCAGCAATTGCAGTCGTCGCAGGTCGAACCCGCTAACTGTTCTTTGCGGCGTGCCGTATACACTTTGTGTAACCAGCGCCTGTACTTCTATCAATAGGGGCCTCATTCCTTCGAGTGTTGCCGCTATAGCGCTGCCGCTGAGTTGTTCTTCTCTCTGTGCGATGAGTATTTCGGAGGGGTTCGATACAATTCGCATCCCGTCGCCGGTCATTTCATAAATGCCAAGTTCGGCGGTACTTCCAAAGCGGTTTTTTAATGTTCGGAGAATGCGGTATGCATAATGCCGGTCGCCTTCGAACTGGAGCACGGTATCTACCATATGTTCGAGTATTTTCGGACCGGCAATGGCGCCATCTTTGGTGATATGGCCGATAAGAAAAACAGGCGTTCCTGTTTCTTTTGCAAAGCGCTGGAACTCCGCGGCGCATTCGCGTATCTGCGATACGCTTCCCGCAGATGAGTCTATCAGATTCGATTGCAGGGTTTGTATCGAATCAACGATCACCAGTTGCGGCTTTAGTTTTTTGATCTCCTGGAAAATGGTCTGTGTAGCAGTTTCTGTAAGCAGGTAAAACTGGTCGTTGCTGATTTTTAACCTGTCGGCGCGCATCTTGATCTGCTGTTCGCTTTCCTCACCACTGATATACAATACGCGCAGCTGGTTCATCAATAATCCATTCTGCAGAAATAAAGTGCTTTTGCCAATACCCGGTTCACCGGCAACCAGTACAATACTTCCCGGAACGATGCCTCCTCCCAGCACACGATCTAGCTCAGTATCTTTTGTGGGAATTCTTTTTTCGGGATGACTGGCTACCTCACTTAATGCAACGGTACGGGTGCTTCTTTTTTCAGGATGGTAATTGTTCCAGTTTTCTTCTTTGTTGTTGCCTTTGTCCAGTACCTCTTCGGTAAACGTATTCCACTCCGAGCATGCAGGGCATTTACCCAGCCACTTGGTGCTTTCATAACCACAGTTACTGCAAAAGAATGCGGTCTTTACTTTGCTCATAAGTTAAAGATAGCCGAGAAAATGAATGTGACGGAAGCATGTTGCCGGTTTGGCAAACTGTTTTCTGATCGGAAATTAAGAGAGGTGCGGGAGTGAAAAAAACGCAGTCAAAACCTTCTGTATCGGGCACGTAAAAGGGCCAACATTGCTGTTGACCCTGTTTACTTACTAACCCATTAAATTCTGACACTAAGTTACAATAATGGGCCAGATGGCAAAATTATTTTTTATGCCTGTGCATAAATTTCAGGGCTTCATATTAGTTAAAAATATATTTATAAATTGGTTATTTAAGTGCTGGTCCAGCCAGCACCTGCGTAAAAGGTAGTTGTGCAACTATTTAATAATCAATCAATTACTGAAGAAGCTTTTAGGGCGCTCCACATCAGCTTGGTACCATAGGGCTCTCGCTGTAAAGTATTTCCTTCTGGGCAGACAGATATATAGCATTTTATAGATAACAGTAAAATTAATATAATATATCTACCTGTTTTTTAGACAAAAACCTGCTAATAGGGCAGGCTCCAGAACTTAAAAAAAAATTAAAAGACACATAAAATTGGCGGATGAGCAGCTTTTACGTTACTTAGATGGTCAGATACCGTGACGAACGGTTTCTATCACTCTAAACCAAACTAACATGAGAAAAAAAATGCTTATGAGCATTTGTGCCTGTTTTATGGCCATCCTGGCCGGATTTGCACAAACATCCACCATAACGGGAAAGGTTATGGATGAAAAAGGTTCTCCCATATCAGGCGCTACCATTTTAGAGAAAGGAACCCGCAATGGAGCCAGCGCCGGACTCGATGGCGCATTTTCCATTAAAGTAAAGACCGGAGCCGCTCTTGTAATTTCAGCAATTGGATTTGAAGACAAGCAGGTATCGGCTTCTTCATCCAATCTGATGGTGCAACTTATTTCCGATGTGAAATCATTAAGTGAAGTGGTGGTAACCGGAGTGGGTGCCGCAACCAGTAAAAAAAGATTGGGGGTTGACGTTGCCTCGGTAAACGTATCCAACCAGGTTAAAGTACCCACCGGTGATGTTGGGCAGCAACTGGTAGGACAGATACCCGGTGCGCAAATATCCAGTTCCAATGGTAGCCCCGGTCGTCCGCTGAATATTTTATTAAGAGGTATCAACTCTATACAGGGAGGTACTTTTCCCATGATTTTGATTGATGGTATAGAGGCGCGTGCCACCAGTCTGAACTCTATCGACCTCAATATTATTGAAAGGGTAGAAGTTGTGCAGGGAGCCGCCGCTGCTTCGCTGTATGGTGCTCAGGGAGCTAATGGCGTTATACAGTTATTCACCAAAAAAGCAAAAGCGGGCAGGTTGAATGTGGAATTCAGCAGCAGCGCAACTACCAACGAATTGTTGAATATCGGCGGATTGGCAAAAGCACCTTTTCATGCATTTACTACAGATGCCAGCAACAACGTGATACTGGCCAGCGGTGTACCGATGGCCTTTGATCCGGCTACGCTTGTATATAATGGCGATGTGCAGTACAATTCACTCGGCCTCACCAGCTATACCAGCAAACCCTACAATGCAAACCTGCAATACTACGATCATTATAAAATGTTTTTTCAGAAAGGATATGCCCTTAACAATTCAATTACGATTTCAGGCGCTCGGGACAAAGTAGACTTCCTCTTATCGGCGTCGTCTAATTTGCAGAACTCTAATTTTAAGGACAATGGCGACTATAGCCGTTCGAACCTTACTTCCAAATTAGGGATTGAGTTGGTGAAGAACCTGAAGCTTACCAGTCTTACGCAACTGGTATATACCAAAAACACGCTGAACGACCAGACGGGTCGGGGTATTGTTTTTGCCATCAACAATGCGCGTCCATTTGCCAATCTTGCGCAACGTGATCTGGATGGAAACTATGGTACTTACTTCGGTGCTGCAGTGGGTGTAAACCACTCCAATCCATTTTATACCAACCAGTATTCCCGTTCACTCATCAACAAAATAGATGTTATCCAGAGTTTTAACCTGAACTATCGCTTCCCTAAATTTTTAGAACTGGATGCGAAATACAGTTTAAACTATACCAATAACAACATTACCTACCAGTATGACGACCAGTCGCTGAACAGGAATGCGGTTTTGCAGAACAGGTTCATCAGCAACTTTAACCCGAATGCTTCACCCACCACCACGGGTGAGATTGATAACTATGTGCAACGTACCACGTTCCAGAACTTTATTGGAACCGCTACGGTGCGTACAGATTTTCAAAAGGATTTTAATATCAATGTACCGCTTAAAACCATTACCACTGCGGCCTTTGACTACCGTAAAAGTAATTACCGCCAGTTTGCTGCCTATGGTTTTGATGCACCGGGATACAGTCCATGGAACGCGGCCCAGGCTGCAACCTACCGCGTGATCTCGGACTATGTTGAGCCTTTTGTTACTTATGGATTTTTAGCCAACCAGCGATTTGAGTGGAGTGATTTTGCAGGTGTATCCGTAGGTGTTCGAAGCGATTATTCCTCTGCGTTCGGAAGCGGTGCCAATGCTCAAACGTTCCCGAGGGGTGATGCTTATTTCAATATATCAAGACTGGGTTTCTGGCAGGGTGCCAGCATTCACAACTTTATTACTGATTTCAAATTACGTGCAGCCTATGGCGAAGCGGGTATCCAGCCAGGCGCATTCCAGCGTTTTGCCACACTGGGATCGGCCAACTTAGGAGGCAACAGTGTATTTACATTCAATACCACCAATCCCAATCCTGACCTTTCCGTAGAATTATCTAAAGAAACGGAATATGGAGTTGACCTGGGCTTCAATTTATTAAAAGCATCATGGCTCAGGAACGCGAATCTTTCATTCACTTATTGGAAAAGGGAAACTGTCAATGCAATCTATGGCGTTGACGCCGCACCTTCAACAGGTGTGGGTGGAAGATTGGATAACGCATTCGGTTTGGGTTCCCAGGGTATACAGGCTTCTTTAAACCTGAATATGTTTTCGGGTAAGAACTGGTCATGGGATATGACTACCAACTTCTCCAAGCAATCTTCAGAAATTACCAGTGTAAAAGGACCGCCTGTAGTGATTACTTCAGCAGCGGGCAGTGTGGGCATAACGTTAAGGGAAGGCTATAAAATCGGTCAGTTTTTTGGCTTTAAAATGATGACTTCATTAGATGAGTTGGACCCTGCTACGGGCAAATCGTTCTTTACCGATGCACAAAGGGCGCTGCATGAGGTTGCCAGCAATGGATGGGTAGTAAACAAAACCACCAAGCAGGCAGTTGCACTGCCGGGCCAGCATAGCCTGGGTGATCCCAACCCTAAATTCAATATGAGTTTCATCAACAATGTAAGCTTCAAGAGTTTTCTTTCCTTTAGTATGCAATGGGACTGGATAAATGGCAACCACCTTTATAACCAAACCAAGCAGTGGATGTACCGCGATGGAATCCATTCTGATTACGCCATTCCTGTTACCATCAACGGGGAAACGCAGGCCTATACCGCGTTTTACAGAAGTATGTATGCAGGAGGCGCAGCCAACGGTACCAAAAACTATTTCTATGAAGATGCCTCTTTCTGGCGCCTGCGTAATATATCGGTAGGATTGGATTTTGCGCAGCTGTTTAAGATCAAACATTTCCAGCGTTTACAACTGGTATTATCAGGACGTAACCTGGCCACCATCACCAAGTATTCCGGTATGGATCCTGAGGTTAGCTCAAGTACCAGTAACTCTGCTTTTGACCGCGGACTGGATCACAATACCATTCCTAATACAAAAGCCTACACCATTGGTCTGAATGTTGGATTTTAATCTTAATCAAAAAACTAAAGAAATGAAGAAATATAAAATTTTTATCGGAATAGCAGCGGTTGCGCTAAGCATGAACGCCTGCAAAAAAGATCTCGATATTACCAATGTGAATTCGCCCACGCCTGAAAGTGCACAGAATGAAGCGGGGGTGCTGGCACTGGGACAGGGTACCGTTTACCGCAACGGGTTTTTTGACCTGAAATATTCTGATGGTGTATATGGCCGTTTCTGGGCAGGCACCATTGGATTCCAGGAACTGATGGGAGATATCATTGGCGCAGAAGCGGCCAATGCGTATATGAACCAGATCGGGTGCCCGGATAAAGTGATACTGGATAATGGAACGGTTGTTCTCAATCCCAACACCATTAAAACCCAGTATGAACTATGCCGGTACATCAACCAGAACGCACAGGGTGGCAGCAATACCACTTTTTACGAATGGGCCTACATGTATAACATGATCACTGCGTCCAATACTATCCTGTCCATCGCAGACAAGACTACTTTTTCCGGCGCCGGAGCTGCCACTAAAAAAGCGGCTATACAGGCTTGGGCCTATTGGTGGAAAGGGTTTGCTTATGGCCGCATAGGTTCTATCTATTACGCTGGTCTGATACAGAACGCAACCAACAACGAGGTGGCCACCAATGGAAACTATGTAACCAAGGAAGCAATTATTGCTGAGTCAAACGCCAACTATGATAAGGCAGTAACTGCTATCGCGGCCTGCACATCAACGGCGGATTACACATCCATTCTGGGCAAGCTGATACCTGCCTACCTGCAGAAAGGGAAAGGTGGAGTACTTACAACAGCTATGTGGCTGCGTAACATCAATACCATGAAGGCGCGTAACATATTGGTGAATACCACCCGGGCAGCCATGACTACCGCCCAGTGGAACAGTATACTTACACTGGTGAACAATGGCGTTACGGCGGCAGATCTTATTTTCACTGCACGTACGGACGCCAATGGAAGTTTTATCGAAACTTCTGTAGCCGATAAAATTGCACAGACAGCCGCCACAAGCGCTACCAATACGTATAAGCTGAGTGAGCGCTGGGTGCAGGAATTTACGCCCGGTGATAAAAGAAGAGACAATAACGTGTTGACACTTGCCAGCGTTGGTCAGTTTAATACAGACCGCGGTAATGCTTTCAATACCCGTTATTCATTGAAAAATGGAGGTAATGCAATGCCTGGTGTGGTCACTTATGCCAACTCCGCGGCCGGGGCCAATGAAATAACCATCGCCGGAACCTACGAAGAAAATGAGTTGATGAAAGCGGAAGCGTTGATACAAACCGGCTCAGTTGGAGCAGGAATCGCTTCCATAAACGCTGTAAGAACCTACCAGGGTGCAGGTCTTGCAGACCTTAGCTCTGGATTATCTGCCGCCCAGGCTTATGAAGAGTTAAGAAAGGAAAGAAGGATCGCACTTGCGTTTAAGGGCCTTTCTTTTTATGATGCCCGCCGCTGGGATATTATCGCGCCAAACAAATCGCGTACAGGATGCAACCTTATTTCTGCCACAGGTGCATTGAATACGAATGCAACCATCGTATACGGTTATCTCGATTATTGGGATGTTCCGGATAATGAATTGGCGTACAACCCGGCAGCCTCAGGCAGCGCGCCGGTCAAAAATCCAAAATAGTGTTTTAGAGTTTGGAGATTACATCAGGGCCCCCAAAAAGGGTCCTGATTGCTTATAAAAGGAAGTGTAACTTCAGGCTATGAAAAAAAGCGCCCATCACGGACCCTGGTTAATGCTGGCTATGATTATTGCGGGCAGCGGCCATGCCTATCCCCAGAACAACGGCGTAGTGGTAGAAGGCAAATGGGCAAGCCAGATTTATGTTTCGGATGTAAATGGCCGGCCGTTTAAAAACAGGAATGAAGATGTAAGCGGTTCGCCTTTTTTTGACGAGAATTTTAAGTATGCCGACATCATACTGACAAGGGGCAGAAAGTTTACGGGTGTAAAAACGCGCATCGATATGTCTACACAGGCCGTGCATTTTATCTCTACCAATGGAATCGAAATCATGATGGATGCGGGTGGCGCAAAAGAAGTGTCGTATGCAGATACAACTGCTGAGGGCATTCTATTCTATAAATTCCGCACAGGTTATCCATCCATTGATATGAAGACCGCTAATAATTTTTACCAGGTGCTATCTGAAGGGAATTGTACGCTTTTAAAATCGATAGAAAAAAAAGTATCCACGCGTAAGAATGACATATCGGGCGAAATTTTTAAAGACTATGAAACCTCCGAAACGCCTTATCTGTTTATGAAAGGCGAAATGAAACGATTAAAAAAAGACAAGGATTTTCTTCTCGGAGAATTATCGGATAAACAGGTTCAGTTGGCCGAGTTTATGCAAAGCCAAAAACTCAGCGTGCGGAATATTGAGCATATTGCCAGGCTGGTTAATTACTATAACTCTCTCTGAATTCCGCCGGGAGAAACAAAGGCCAACCCCAATAGGCAGATCAACCCAGGGTATAGATAAAAAGTAAAGCGATAAAAAAGCCGGCTGATTCAGCCGGCTTTTTTTTAGAATTTGATTTCTTCTTCGTGTTCATTAAAGAAGCGGAATTCGATCATTTGGTAATTGGTATTGGCCTGGGCCTTAAGATTGATCTTGTATTTGCGTTTCCATTTCCTGATGATGGAAGAGAAGATACCTTTTGTGAGGTAAGAATAGAGAATGGGGTGTACTGTTAATGTAAGGTTTTTATGACCGTGGGTGGCCAGGTAATACAGGCGTTTCTCCATTTCATCTTCCAGTAACAGGGTGGAAGTGATTTTGCCGGTTCCATTACATACAGGGCAGTTTTCAGAGGTATTGATATTTACCTCCGGGCGCATACGCTGGCGGGTTACCTGCGATAGACCGAATTTTGAAATGGGCAAAACGGAATGCTTGGCACGATCCGTTTTCATAAACGCTTCCAGGGCATCATGAACTTTTCGCTTGTTATCAGGCAGCTTCATATCAATGAAATCCACTACGATAATGCCACCTATATCACGTAAGCGCAATTGCCTTGCAATTTCTTCAGCCGCTTCAAGATTGGTTTCAAGTGCATTGTCCTCCTGGTTATTGCTGACACTCTTATAGCCGCTGTTCACGTCTATCACATGCATCGCTTCCGTATGTTCAATGATCAGGTAAGCACCGCTGGGCAGGTTAACCGTTTTTCCAAAAGAAGATTTTACCTGCTTCGTTACACCAAACTGGTCAAATACGGGGAGGCCGTTCTGGTAAAGGGTTACAATATCTTTTTTATCGGGCGCAATACGCTCGATATAATTCTGCGTTAATGTAAAAAGGTTTTTATCATTCACGATCACTTTATTGAAATCTGCATTCAGCAGATCGCGCAAAATACTCGTGGTCTTGTTTTCTTCGCTCATAATGCGCACAGGCGCCACAGCATTCTTCAGGTTCTTCTTAATGCTTTTCCAGGTATCGATCAGCGCAAGCAGGTCCTGGTGCAGTTCCGCAGTACTCTTGCCTTCAGCCGCTGTACGCACGATAACACCAAAATTCTTTGGCCGGATCGCTTCAACGATCTTGTGTAACCTTTTTCTTTCTTCAGAGGAATGGATCTTTTTAGAAACCGCCACGATCTCGTTGAAAGGGGTTACTACAACAAACCTTCCCGGCAGCGATAACTCGCAGCTTAAACGCGGGCCCTTTGCTGCAATAGGTTCTTTGAGTATCTGTACAAGTACATGGGGTTTCCCATTCAGTACTTCGTTGATCTTGCCTGTTTTTACGATCTCGGGTTCAGACTGGAACCTGGCAAAATCAAAACCGTTCTCCTCCTTATCATTCATCGCAAGCTGCGTGAATTTAAGAATGGACCGTACATAGGGACTGAGATCGGTATAATGCAGGAAGGCATCTTTCTCAAAGCCCACATCAACAAATGCGGCATTGAGTCCCGGTATCAGTTTTTTAACCTTCCCGAGATATAGGTCTCCCACGGCAAAAATGGCGTCTGTCTTTTCGTTGTGCAGCTCAACCAGTTTCTTATCCTCCAGGAAAGCGATCTCAACGCCTGAAGGGCCGGAATTAATAATTAGTTCTTTGTTCACAAAATGGCAACTTTTAAATACAAAATCACGGCCGGTATGCGGCAGGGCAAAACACACTTATTTCTGTAAAACTCGCCACCAGATCAGGAAGGATAAGGTAAAAGTTGCAGCGGGAGAGATAATGGCGAAATCCAGTAAAGTGTTTGAATAGGGTTACGCCCGAAGCGTAACCCTATTTATGATGTTCAGTCTAAAGAACTATTTCTTTTTCTTATGACGGTTCTTTCTTAAGCGCTTCTTACGTTTGTGAGTCGCAATCTTATGACGCTTTCTCTTCTTACCACAAGGCATACACAGAGTAATTTTTAGTGAGTTAAATAAATTATTTTCTTAATTCAGTGATCCGTTTGTCAAGTTCTTTTTGGGCCTCAGGCAGCTTTACCAGTTGCTTTGTTTTTTCGTACCATTTTACGGCGTTCTCCTTATCTCCCTTCAATTCATAACACTCGGCGATGTTCAAAATCATTTCAACATTATCGGGCTGCGCATTTACCACCACCATAAAACGTTCTATCGCTTTATCATACTGGCCGCTTTTCTTGCCACCCAGCGCAAGTATCGTCTGCCCGTATAGATTGCCCGGGTTTTTCTGAACTACTTCCCTGATAAGCGTTATGCCCTCCATCGGATTTTCAGAAATATGCGCGAACATATAACAGGCGCCCAAACCTATCTTAGCGGAATCATTTGCCGGGTTGATAACCAATGCCTTTTCAAAAAGAACTTTTGCGTTTCCGGCCAGCCAGTTTTGCATGGCGGGCTGGTCTTCTCTCATCAGTCCTTCTAAAAACTGATGGGCGGCAAAGGTGAGGCTTTTTTCAGAATTTTCCAATTTCGCCGCTTCCCCATTATAATAGGCATAGGGCTCGAAGATCCGCGCTGAGTCGGCCCAGAACCGCGCCAGCCGGTGATAAACATGAATCTGCTGCTCTTTTACATCACCCCGGCTTACCGAAGTCTCCAGCCGGGCCAGCCGCTCCGCCTGCTCTGGACGGATTCTCTGCTTGGCCTGCGCCAGAAGTTCATTAAAGTTAACAGACTGATGCTCATGAGATTGAGCATCCGATTGGGGGGCTATCGTTTTTTTAGGAGGAACGGTCCTGCCAAAGAAGACCAGTAAAAGACACACTACCAGTGCGCTGCCAACCAATAACCATTGCTGTTTTTTCACTTAGCCGAATTTGCGGCAAAGTTACTCAGGCTTGCGCTTGCTTTTAACTTCGCTGACAAATTCTTTTGCGGGTTTGAAGGCTGGAATAAAGTGTTCCGGTATTTCAACGGCTACATTTTTTTTGATATTGCGGCCAATTTTGGCCGCCCTTTTCTTGGTAATGAAGCTGCCGAAGCCCCGTATATAGATATTTTGCCCGTTCGAGAGACTTTCTTTTACCTCTTTGAACATGGTTTCCAATGTGACCAATACATCAACTTTAGGGATGCCGGTTTTATCGGAAATCTGGTTGATGAGATCTGATTTTCTCATTTGTTTGAATTTATAGTACGATACAGGATATTAAAATAAATTAAAAACTTTGAATAATGCAAGAAAGATGGAACAAATATTATAGGCGTTATTGATTGATAGATAAAAGGTTTAACAGGTTCATCTGTCTGAATATTTATATATGTAAAGAAAAATACCCCTGATTTGCTATTGTAGAGCAGGTGTTTTGTTCGTTATTTGTTGCCATGCAAAACCGGTTTACCCCCACACTCATGAGATGGCATTCCCAAAAAAATACCCGTGAAATGCCATGGAAAGGTGAGAAGGACCCATATAAAATCTGGCTCAGCGAAGTAATACTACAGCAAACAAGGGTAGCACAGGGCTTGGGTTATTATAACCGGTTTCTCCATAAATATCCCGGCATCCGCCAACTCGCAGCGGCACCCGACCAGGAAGTATTTAAATTATGGGAGGGCCTGGGATACTATAACCGCTGCAAAAACCTGCTGCATACTGCAAGGCAGATTGTCACGGAAAGAAAGGGAATATTTCCCCGTGCGTATGAAGAAATTCTGGCATTGAAAGGGGTAGGACCTTATACCGCCGCGGCCATTGCTTCTTTTGCCTATGATCTTCCTTACGCTGTGTTAGATGGCAATGTGTTTCGCGTATTATCGCGTTTTTTTGGAATTGATGAACCGGTTGATTCAACCCGAGGCAAACAGGTATTCACAGAACTTGCTGCAAGGGTGCTTGATAAAAAGCAACCCGGACTTTATAACCAGGCCATCATGGATTTTGGCGCTGTTATCTGCAAACCCTTCTCGCCAGCCTGTAGTACCTGCCCGCTTCAAAAAAATTGTGAAGCTTTCCGAAAGGGCCGGGTGAACGAATTGCCGGTGAAAGAAAAGACACTTTTACGGAAGCACCGGTGGTTCTATTACTTTATATTTTCCCATGGAGGAAAAATACTGGTACACAAACGCACGGGAAAAGATATCTGGCAAAACCTGTACGAGTTTTACCTGCTCGAAAATGACGGTCCCGTAAACTGGGATGAATCAGAAGTGATGACACGTTTGGAGGAACAAACCGGCATAGGCAAAGCCCAAATCCTGGATATTTCTCCTCTGGCTGTTCAGCAATTAACGCACCAGCAGATAAAAGGACAGTTCATACGGATCGAACTGTCAACCGTGCCTGAATTGCTGAAACATTTTAAATGGCAGCCATCCATCGGCCTCCGAAAACTTCCATTTCCACGGTTTATCACGCAATACCTGGAGAAACCTTTTCAGCCGAAAACATTGTTTTAATCGAGGTAAAGCGTTCTGTGAAATTTTAGCGGGCTATTCTTTTCTTCCTTAAAAAAAAGTATTTTTAAGAGTGAAAGCAAAACCGAGGAACTTAAATTCAATCGTATGAGAGGAGTTAATCGTGTAATGCTGATCGGAAACCTGGGAAAAGATCCCGACGTTCAGCACCTGGAAGGAAATATTGCCGTGGCCAAATTTCCACTCGCTACCACCGAGACCTATAAGGACCGGTCGGGCAAACTGATCTCCCAAACAGAATGGCATACCGTGGTACTCTGGCGCGGCCTGGCCGAGCTGGCACAAAAATACCTTCACAAAGGCAGTCTTATTTATGTTGAGGGTCGTCTCCGCACCCGTAGCTGGGAAGATAAAGAGGGTAACAAAAAATTCGCGACCGAGGTGGTAGGGGATAATCTGATCATGCTGGATAAACGTTCCGACGGCCCTGCGGGCCACGGTGCCGGGGATTCAATAGAAGGATATACCGGCGGCGATGATGTACCGCCATTGGCTGACCCCGGTGAAACATTACCTTTCTGATCTGCGTCCGGAAATCGATACTTTTGTACCGGCAGATTAAACAGATTGGCCCCGAACAGAGGAACACGGAAGTAATCTTACTGCTTCCCATTGTTAATTAAAATTTCCCGCTTTGGATTATCATACGGTTTGGCATTTTTTTCCCGGTCTCACCTTATTATCGGCTATACAGGCACAAGGAACTACCGTACTCGTAATGGTATTATTCATTTTGCTTTTCGTTTCCTTTGTGTTGTCGGGTGCAGAAGTGGCTTTTTTCTCACTTACGTATAAAGATATTAACCTGCTTAAATCCAAGCAGCTTCCAGCGTATAAACGCATCGTTGACCTGCTAGAGAAACCCAAGATCCTGCTTGCATCGCTGCTTATCGCCAATAGTTTCATTAATATCTCTATCATTATTATTTCCAACCTGCTTATTGATAATATGTTCGATTTTGAACAGTTTGATGCAGCATGGGTAGAATTTGTTATTAAGGTGATCGTCGTATCATCTCTGCTGGTTTTCTTTGGAGAAGTGATGCCCAAAGTATTTGCAACCCAGAATAATGTTCGGTTTGCCAAAGATTTTGGGGGCATTGTTCAGGGCGTATCTTACCTGGTAAACGGGCTGAGCAAAGGGCTGGTTAAGTATTCCGACATTATTGAACGCAAACTTGCCAACAAAACAGGCGGCTCCTATAGCCTGGAAGAACTCGACCACGCAATAGAACTCACTACGCAGAATACGGCGTCTGAAAATGAAAAGAACATCCTTAAGGGGATCGTCAAATTTGGCAACATTACCGTAAAGCAGATCATGAAAACCAGGGTAGATGTTCATGGTGTGGACGAAGAGATATCGTTTGGTGAACTCGTATTGAATGTAAGTGAGCTGCATTACAGCCGGTTGCCCGTTTATAAAGAGGACCTCGACAATGTGGTGGGTATGATCCATACCAAAGACATGCTACCATTTCTGCATGAGCCGGATGACTTTAACTGGCACGGATTGATGCGCCAGCCCTATTTTGTGCATGAACAGAAATTCATCGAAGACCTGTTGAAGGAGTTCCAGTCTAAGCGTATTCATTTTGCGGTAGTGGTAGACGAATTTGGCGGCACAAGCGGTATCGTAACGCTGGAAGATATTTTAGAAGAAGTGATCGGCGAGATCAAAGATGAATTTGACGAAGAGGAAAGCAGCCACAAAAAACTGGACGATAACAATTATATTTTCGAGGGAAGAACGATGATCAATGATGTATGTAAGATCATGGGACTGGAAACAGATATTTTCGACGCGATCAAGGGCGAGAGCGATTCGCTCGCGGGCCTTGTGCTTGAATTGTCGGGAGAAATACCTGTACCCGGAAAAGTAGTGAGTTCCGGCGATTTTGAGTTTGGCGTGCTGGAAGTGGAAAAGAACCGCATTCAAAAAGTGAAAGTCACCATCAAGCCGCAACAGGCAGCGTAGTTTTCTATATCAGATCAGACAAAAACAAGTGAAATGATGTTTCATAGCAGAGCTTCCATCGTTTGTAGTGTATGGCTCGTTGTAAAGAAAATAAAATGGGTAGCTGCTATGGTCTTTGTATTGGGTAGCCTGCTTTTCCTCTCCTGCAATAGTTCATACACGCCCAAACCGAAGGGTTATTTCAAAATAGAGTTGCCGGAACGAAATTACCAGGCATTCAATGAACCGGGTTACCCCTATTCTTTTGAATATCCCGTTTATGCGAAAGTGGTAAAAGACAGTACTTTTTTTGGTGAGACCACCGAAAATCCCTGGTGGATCAATATTGATTTCCCGCAGTTTGCCGGAAGGATATATGTTAGTTACAAAGAGATAGGTAAACACAGGTTTGATACGCTGATCAAACATTCTTTTTTACTCACCGGTAAACATACAACCAAGGCCTATTCCATTGATGACTCGCTGGTTACCACACCCAATGGGGTGCACGGAATGTTTTTTACGGTGGGTGGGGATGTGGCCACGGCAAATCAATTCTTCCTCACAGACTCCACCCGGCATTTTTTAAGGGGAGCCCTTTATTTTGACGCTACGCCCAATGCCGACTCACTAGGTATTGTTAACAGGTTTCTCCTGGAGGACATGAAGCATCTGATCAACAGTTTTAAATGGCGCAACTAACTTTTGGAAAGTTGTGAACTTTCCAAAAGTGTAAAAAAGCCGCCCGTTAACAGGCGGCTCCAGGGCAAACACCGGCCATCACCCTTGATGCCAGTGTACAGGTATGATACGTGCGAAGCCGGCAATTGTTACCACATGCATTGTTAAGATCAGACTTTTAGAAGCTAACCAACTTTTCAAAAGTTGTTGCATTGGGCTATCTTTGCCCCGTTAATGTGAACCCTGCGGTGTATGATAGCTATCGATAATGTACTGGTAAGTGACGAAGTGATCGAGGAACAGTTTGTTTGCGACCTAAGCAAATGCAAAGGCGGTTGCTGTGAAGATGGCGACGCGGGTGCACCCATGGAAAAATGGGAGCTTGAAAAACTAAAAAAATCCTACGAGCTGGTAAAACCTTATATGTCGCCCGAAGGCATTAAGGAAGTGGAGCGCCAGGGAAAATACCTCTACGATAAAGATTTTGGCTGGGTAACGCCTACCATCAATGGTGCCATTTGTGCGTATGGTTACCGCGATAAGCAGGGCATTATCAAATGCAGCATTGAGCAGGCCTATAACGAAGGCAAACTCGATTGGAAAAAGCCTATCAGTTGTCACCTTTTCCCTATCAAGATCCAAAAAAGTAAGCGTGACCCGGATGTGGAATATGTGAACTATGAGCCACGCGAAGATCTCTGCAGTGCCGCCTGCTCACTGGGGAAAAAACTGAAAGTACCGGTGTACGTATTCCTGAAAGACTCATTGATCAGGAAATATGGCGAGGAGTTTTACAATACGCTTGCCGCTACTGCGGAACATATGAAGACAGCGAAGCAGGAATAGGGAATATTGAATATTGAACAGAGAATGCCGAATTTAGAGGTGGCTGACATGTTGATTGACGAAGTCTCTGTGAAACCTCTGCTTCCCAGCGGCTCCTCGGTTGGAAAAATTTCCGGAATGGTTACTGTAAGCATTTCTAAACCCCTGCCAACCGGAGAGAACGTGCGAGGCAGAGGATTTGCAGAGGCACAGACTGCAATTGTTGGATATTCCTAGTTACATATTCGATATTCCCCCGGGATTGTAATATCTTAACTGTTTATGAAAGACACCGCCGCTTCCTTCATCGCCAAAAGCACCATCAAAGCCGCCGACCTGGAACACAGGCGCAAGATTAATTTCAATATCAGCCGGTACAATGCTGTTGTTCCGCAGGGAAAAAAGCAGTTTGCCAACCTGATGCTCGCGCGCGAAAAAGCCAAGAACCGAAAATGGGATGCGATTGAACATCTCGACAGGTACCTGGAAGAATTTGAAAAAAAGATTACCGCCCGTGGTGCCAAAGTAATATGGGCCGAAACCGCTGAACAGGCATTGGCAGAAATTGGCAAAATATGCCGTGAAAAAAATTGCCGCACGCTTGTCAAAAGCAAGAGTATGGTTACAGAAGAGATACACCTGAATACTTACCTCGAATCAATGGGGATAGAAAGTGTGGAAACGGATCTTGGCGAATACATACAGCAACTGGATGGTGAAGCGCCTTACCATATTGTTACGCCTGCCATGCATAAGAGCAAGGAAGATGTTGCCCGGTTATTTGCTGAAAAACTTGGCACACCCTCCGGCCTTACGCCGGAAGAACTCACTTTGGTAGCGAGAAAAGTGTTGCGTGAAAAATATACACAGGCCGAGGTGGGTGTTACGGGTGCTAATTTTATTGTTGCCGATATCGGAGGAATCGCAGTGACGGAAAATGAAGGCAATGGCCGTTTGAGTTGTGCCTGGCCCAAAACGCATATCGCCATCGTAGGAATTGAAAAAATGATCCCTTCCATTCATGACCTTCCTTTGTTCTGGCCGCTGCTGGCTACTTATGGAACGGGCCAACAGGTAACCGTTTACAATACTATTTTATCAGGACCACGGCAGGCTGATGAACCAGACGGCCCCGAAGAAATGTATGTGATACTGCTCGACAACGGCCGCACCAATCTGCTTGCCAATCCAACTACTCGGGAAGCATTGTATTGCATCCGTTGTGGTGCCTGCTTAAATGCCTGCCCGGTTTATAAGAATATTGGTGGCCATGCTTACGAAACAACCTACAGCGGTCCCATTGGTAAAGTGATCACACCTTACCTGAAGGGCATGGAGGATTATAAGCACCTGAGTTATTCTTCCTCCCTCTGTGGTAACTGCACAGAGGTTTGCCCGGTACGCATTAACCTGCATGAATTGTTGCTGGATAACCGGCATGAAGCGGTACTACAGGGATCAAGTACCATGGCAGAACGCATTGCGTGGAAGGCATGGAAGACCGCGAGCCTTAACAGGAGCATGATGAATATGGGTAATGGGAAAATGAAGAACTGGGTAGTGAATAAGGTGTTCAAAGGATGGACAGCGCATCGGTCTGAGCTCGACTTTAGCCAGAAGACGTTCAATGAATTGTGGAAGGAAGGGCGCAGGGGTGGGTAGTAATTGATAATTAGTAATTGATAATTGAATACTGCAGTCAACGAGGAGTTATTGATTTACGCGCCGGCAATAACGCCGCGGTTTTCTTATATAATCGACACCCTGTTTGCAGGAAGGGCATACGTTACGGAGAGTGAGGAAGAACTGTTTGCTTATTCTGGCCCACGCATAAATTATTCTTCAGAAAATTCTGCAGGTGCGTTATGGATCGTACCGCATGGGCTGCTGGCCGAAAAAAATATCCAGCAGCAACAACTTTCCTGTTTTGAATGGAAGGGTTTGAAAGTTTTTTATGCCACCGGGGGCGATCTGCCTTTTGATCTTTTCGCTGCTTCCTTTTACCTGCTTTCCCGTTATGAAGAATATTTGCCGCACGAGTCCGATCACTACGGCAGGTATGCACATACGAATAGTGTGGCCTATAACGAAGATTTTTTAAGACTGCCGTTGGTCAATCTCTGGCTCCTTGAATTTGAAACAATATTAGCAAGCCGGTTTCCTCAATTAACACCCAACATTCAACATTCAAAATTCCGTTTCCTCCCAACCTACGACATTGATATTGCCTACAGCTACCGCTACCAGCCATTATGGAAGAATATAGGCGGGTTCTTTCGCGATTTGTTGCTCGGAAAAATGGATAACGTGATGGAGAGGGGTAATGTGTATAGCGGCCGCCAAAAAGATCCTTTCGATACATTTTCCTGGCTGGATGAGTTGCATGCAAAATACAAACTGCAGCCAGCATATTTTTTTCTTACCATCATCAGGCGTGGTCAGTATGACAAGAATCTTCCTGCAAGTTCCATAGCCTTACAGCAGTTATACAACAGGCTTGCATCTATTTATGTAACCGGCCTCCATCCTTCCTGGCAAAGTGGAACAGATGAGGAACTGCTTGAGATGGAAAAGCAGGCATTGCAAAAGATCGTACAGCACACGATATTTATTTCAAGAAACCATTACCTGCGTTTCACCCTGCCGCATACTTACCGGAGATTGATCGCTGCCAATATCACTGATGATCATTCCATGGCCTATGGTACCGTAAACGGGTTCCGGGCCTCCTATGCATTACCCTACCGCTGGTATGACCTCGGGAGAGAATCCGTTACAGGACTGGTGATACATCCGTTCTGTTTTATGGAAGCAAATTCATTTTTTGAACAAGGCTATTCCGCTGCGCAGGCGCGGGAAGAAATTCAATACTACCATGATATCGTGAAGAAAGTAAACGGCGAATTCATCACCTTGTTCCACAATCATTTTCTTACCGAACAACCCGGGTGGCTGCCCTGGAGAAAAATGTATGAAGATTTTCTGGACGCTAACTTTGGATAAAATAGCCACAGATTTCACTGATCAGCCCGACTGCATCTGTGTTCATCAGTGAAATCTGTGGCAAAAAATAAGGAATAAGGTTTAATGTTTGAAATGACGCATACCCGTCATTACCATCGCTAAATTATTTGCTACACAGTATTCGATACTGTCTTTGTCCCGAACTGACCCTCCCGGCTGAATAAATGCTGTGATGCCTGCCGCATGCGCTATCTGCACACAATCGTTGAAAGGAAAAAAGGCATCCGAGGCAAGTACGGCACCCGAGAGATCGAAATTGAATTGTTTGGCTTTATCAATCGCCTGGCGCAATGAATCTATCCGACTGGTTTGCCCACAACCCTTACCTACCAGCTGCCTGTTTTTAATGAGTGCAATGGCATTACTTTTCAGGTGTTTGCAAACGATATTCGCAAAAACAAGTTCTTCTTTTTCAAGTGCGGATGTTTCTCGTCCACCTACTTCCTCCCATTTACTGAAATTCCCGATGTCAGCATCCTGCTCCAGCACACCGTTCAGTATGGAGCGCGATGGCGGTTTGAGCTGTCCGCTATGGTCATGCAGTTGTAGAAGAATCCGGTTCTTTTTACTTTTAAGTACCTCCAACGCGTCATTGTCATAGGTCGGTGCTATCAATACTTCGAAGAAAATTTCATTAATGGCTTCAGCGGTAGCTTTGTCAATGCATTGCCCGCACACCAGTACTCCGCCAAACGCGCTTTCGGGGTCGCCGGCGAGAGCTGCATCCCAGGCCTCTTTCACAGTATCACGCGAAGAAATACCGCATACATTGGTGTGTTTGATGATGGCAAATACGCACTCATCGCCTTCCCGTGCAGAACGGAACTCGTTAATGAGCTGTACGGCAGCGTCCACATCAACCAGGTTATTATAGGACAGTTCTTTGCCATTCAACTGCGTGAACAATTCTCCGAGATCGCCTTTGAATACTGCCTTCTGGTGCGGGTTCTCTCCGTAACGTAGCGATTGCCGGCTACCCGGATTAAAATAATTGCTGATCGCGATATCATAGTGCATCACTACTTCAAATGCTTTGGCCGCAAAAGCTTTGCGCTGTTCTATGCTTGTTTCACCACGCTGCGTGTTCAGTAAATTTTCCAGTGCTGCATAGTCGTCTTTCGCAGCAATCACCACCAGGTCGCTGAAATTTTTTGCGGCGGCACGTATCATGGAAGGACCGCCGATATCGATCTTTTCAATGATGGATTTTTCCTCTGTGGTATTCCGGAGTGTTTCTTCAAACGGATAGAGGTCAACGATCACCAGGTCTATTTCGGGTATCTGGTACTGTTTCATTTCTGCCAGGTCCTGCGCTTCGTACCGCCGGCCCAGAATGCCGCCAAATACAGCAGGGTGAAGGGTTTTAACGCGCCCACCTAAAATAGAAGGATAGGTGGTTAGACTCTCCACTGGCACACAGGTTACCCCCAGGTCCTCCAGGAATTTCTGCGTACCCCCCGTAGAATAAATGGTGATACCTAGTTGCTGTAAGGTTCTCGCAATGGGTTCAAGACCGTCTTTGTAAAAAACGGAAATGAGTGCAGATTGAATTTTCTTTTGCATAATTATTGTATCGGGATGTGGTCTATTGAATAACAGTTTGTCCCCCTAAATCAGAGTAAAAAACCCACAAATGCGCATTGCCGTACAATTTAATTTATAGCGCACTGTGCTATAAAAATCAATTACCGGTCCATTCGAGATCTCTTGACCCTCCAGGCCGCCGGGCCACCCAAGAATAACTACCGCTCCTCATTACCCTCATCATTCACTATTCCCTTTTCATTATTCACTTTTCACTTTTCATCCTTCCCCAGCTCTTTTTCAAACGCTCCCTGTTCCGGCACTGAATAGTGGCGCAAATGTAGGCTGTCAGCATCTTTTTTCCAGTACCGTATTTTCCACAATGGATTGCTGCTGTCAAATACATACTGGCCACAGTCAAATACCGCAGCCAGTTGCGATAAATATAGTTTTGGATTATCCTTAATTATGATGATATCCACAGGTATTTTCCTGCGGGGGGACGGGAGGTGTACACTTCGGTCGATCAGCAGGATGGTTGTACCGGCGGTAGTAACCAGGTGCTTCCCGATCATCGTGCCCGGCAAAGAATCGGCCCTCCGTGCTCCGTGCAGCAGGCGTGAAGGTTGCAGGTGAAAGTTTGCAACCGACCGGTCGCTTTCCAGTTCGGGATCACCAATAAACCGGAACTGATTTCCCAGTACCAGGTCAATGGCACTGTGCCGGGGTATATTGTACACAACCAGTTTATGCTGCTGTTTTTGTTGAATACGGGTAAAGGAGGATATGGCAAAATAGATCACAAGTGAGCCAAGGCTCATCAGCAAATGCCCCGGTTTTTTATCCCATAACCACATGGCCAGGTAAATAATTACAAAATAGAGTAAGCAGGCCTGCCAAATATCCATTTGTATACTCCCGGTAACGGCAAAAGGCAACCGGTCAGTTCGTTCAATCAGGCCATTGAGTTGTCGGATCAGGAAAGCGATGGACTGGCCGGTAATAGAACTGATGGAGGGGATTGCGGATACAACCAGTAGTAACAATTCACCATATAAGATAAAGCCTGACACTGGTACCGCAATAAAATTGGTGAACAGGAAAAGATTGGGAAACTGGTGAAAATAGAAAAGGACAAGCGGTAGCGTGAGCACCTGCGCGGAAAGCGTAACGGCATTTAACTGGCAGAAAGTATTCAGCAGTTTATTTCGGCAATACCATAGCCGGTAAATGGGTTTCATGAAAAGTATGATACTGAGTACCGCCGCATAGGAAAGCTGGAACCCAACATCCCAGAGAAAATTGGGGTCATACACAAGTAAGCAGAACGCTGAGGCCGCCAGCGTATTGTAAACCTGTGTTTTCCTTCCTAAACTCTCGCCAATCACGATAAAGGAGAACATAACGGCGGATCTGAGAATGGAAGCTGCCGCGCCGGTAAGCAGCGCAAAACCCCAGAGTATCCCGAGTATGATAAAAGGTTTCAGCCAACGCATCCACTTTCGCCTGCGCAAGGGTTGTAAGAGATATATCAGCAGGCCATAAATCATTCCCAGGTGAAGGCCACTGATGGCAATGATATGCACAACGCCGGTATTGCTGTAAGATCGTACAAGGTCTTTGTCCAGATCATTTCGGTAGCCGATCAGCAGTGCTTCTGCTACACCTATCTCTTTTTCGCCAGGAATGAACTTTTTTAGAATGTGTAAAGTATGTTCACGCGCTGCAAACAGAAAGCGTTGGAACGAAGTTCCCCCCATACCCGCACAGAGGTAATCTTTTCGTTGCAGGTAAACCTGGTAATGGATATTCTGTGTGGCACAGTACTGCCTGTAATCAAAGGCACCGGGGTTGCCGGAATTGCTGATGGGTTGCAGGGGCTTATGAATGATGAGCCGCGAGCCATAAGAAAGTGCGCCAGGACTGTCTTTCTTAAAATATACAAGTATCCTTGCCTTTGCTGCTTTCCACTTACCGTCTGCCAGGATGGCCTCTGTTTTTGCAAGCGCTTTGAATGAATTTGCTTTTTCAGACAATGGTTCCAGCAGTGTAATCATCATTGCGGCAGGCTCTTTTTTTACGTGGCCGATCCAAACCGGATCATTTCTTACATCATAACTGTACAATAAAGCGGCACCACTGCATGCCATAACTACGTTGAGTGCCCCGCCAACTATCCATCGCCAGCTATACCTGTGTTTATTAGGTATCAACCGGTGGAAAAAGAAAATTAGTGAAGTGATTGCTGTAATGATGATGATGGTCCGGAGCGGAATATCTCCATATCGTTGAACCCATATACCCGTCACCAATGGAATGAGCAGGCGTAAAAACGGAACCGTACGCCAGAATTGTATCCCATACCTGCGCATACCCCAAACTTAGAGCGAAACGGGAAGATACCATCAGGTATTAGTACGCAGGCATAGGGGAGAAACACGCGGTACTTTGCAGTAGTACCGCTGATGGGCAGTACAAAGATTGCTTAACGGATGTTACCAGCCTTCCAACAGTAACACGCACATACAGGAAAAGCAAGCCCAATTTATTTACTCAAATTCATACTGCGCTCCTTATATAGAGTGCGGAAGTAGGGATCACGGAGGTCCTTGATAAAGCGGATGGCTTCGCCGGTACTTTTCATCTCGGGGCCGAGTTCTTTGTTTACTCCCGGGAATTTATCAAAACTGAATACGGGCTCTTTAATGGCATAGCCTTCCAGTTTTTTGTCCATGGTGAACTCGGTAAGCCTGGCCGCACCCAGCATTACTTTGGTAGCGATATTAAGGTAGGGTATCTGGTAAGCTTTTGCAATAAAAGGCGTGGTGCGTGAAGCACGCGGGTTGGCTTCGATCACATACACTTTTCCGTCTTTGATGGCAAACTGGATATTGATCAGACCTTTTATGTTTAATGCCCTTGCAATCTTTTCAGAATAGTATTCCATGGTTTCAACAACCAGTGGGGTAAGGTTGAAGGCGGGTAATACTGCATTACTGTCGCCGCTATGGATACCTGCCGGTTCGATATGTTCCATCACACCCATGATATGGAAGTTTTCTCCATCGAAAATGGCATCTACTTCTGCTTCCTGGCAACGGTCGAGGAAATGGTCAATCAGGATCTTATTGCCCGGTAAATGTTTCAGCAGGCTGATTACCGCTTTTTCAACATCTTCGTCATTGATCACGATCCGCATCCTTTGTCCGCCCAATACATAACTGGGTCTCACCAATACCGGATATCCTACTTTGTTGGCCACCTCTATCGCGTCTTCCGCGCCGAATGCAGTGCCGTATTCAGGGTAGGGGATACTCAGTTCTTTCAGCAGGTCACTAAAGCGGCCACGATCTTCAGCAATATCCATGCTGTCGAAAGACGTACCCACTATGCGGATCCCTTTTTCATGTAACCTTTTTGCCAGCTTCAATGCCGTCTGGCCACCCAACTGTACGATCACACCATCGGGCTTTTCCAGTTCCACTATCTCCCATAAATGTTCCCAGTAAACCGGTTCGAAGTAGAGCTTATCTGCCATATCGAAGTCGGTGGATACTGTTTCCGGATTGCAGTTCACCATAATGGCCTCATAACCGCACTCTTTAATGGCCAGTAAGCCATGCACGCAACAATAATCGAACTCAATGCCCTGGCCAATACGGTTAGGCCCGCTGCCCAAAACAATGATCTTTTTTTTCTGCGATGGTATTGATTCGTTGGAACTAAGTGTAGGGTTCATTTCTGCGTAGGATTGCGCAAAATTAGGGGTATGGAGGAATTT
>JANPIE010000002.1:0-15150 GCA_031424835.1 Chitinophagaceae bacterium | reverse complement strand
AAAAAATATGGCAATCAAAAGAGATAACAAACCCCGTCCAAGTTTTTCACAGATCACTATCAGCCTTGCATCTCCTGATAGTATCCTGGAGAGGAGCTTTGGCGAAGTACTGAAGCCTGAAACCATTAACTACCGTACCTATAAGCCGGAACGTGATGGTCTTTTCTGCGAAAGGATCTTCGGGCCGGTTAAAGATTACGAATGTGCATGCGGTAAATACAAGCGTATCCGTTACAAGGGTATCGTGTGTGACCGGTGTGGTGTGGAAGTTACCGAGAAGAAAGTGCGTCGTGAGCGTATGGGCCACATTAAGCTGGTGGTGCCTGTTGTGCATATCTGGTACTTTAAGAGCCTGCCTAATAAGATCGGTTACTTACTGGGGATGAGTTCCAAGAAATTGGAGACCATCGTCTATTATGAAAGATACGTGGTGATCCAGGGCGGTATCAAAGAGAACCTGAATATGGGTGACCTTTTAACCGAAGAAGAATACCTCGATATCCTCGACAACATTCCAAAAGACAATCAATACCTGCCTGAAGATGATCCGCAGAAATTCGTTGCCAAAATGGGCGCCGAAGCGGTTCATGCTTTGCTGGAAAGGATCGACCTGGATGAACTGAGTTTCTCTCTGCGTAATGCTGCCGCTACTGAAACATCGCAGCAGCGTAAAGCAGATGCATTAAAGCGTTTGAGCGTTGTGGAATCTTTCCGCGATGCAAGCACGCGTATCACCAACCGTCCCGAGTGGATGGTAATGCAGTACATTCCTGTTATACCTCCAGAACTGCGTCCACTCGTTCCACTGGATGGTGGCCGTTTTGCGAGCTCTGACCTGAATGACCTTTACCGTCGTGTGATCATCCGTAACAACCGTCTGAAAAGGTTGTTGGAGATCAAAGCGCCAGAGGTGATCCTGCGTAACGAAAAGCGTATGCTGCAGGAAGCCATCGACTCATTGTTTGATAACAGCCGTAAATCAAATGCCGTAAAAGCAGAAGGTGGACGTGCACTGAAATCACTCTCTGATGTACTGAAAGGTAAACAGGGCCGTTTCCGTCAGAACCTGCTTGGTAAACGTGTTGACTATTCCGGTCGTTCGGTTATCGTGGTAGGTCCTGAATTGAAAATTCATGAGTGTGGTTTGCCGAAAGATATGGCCGCCGAATTGTTCAAACCATTTGTTATCCGCAAACTCATTGAAAGGGGTATTGTGAAAACAGTGAAGTCGGCTAAGAAATTAGTTGACCGCAAAGAAGCTGTTATCTGGGATATCCTTGAAAATATATTGAAAGGTCACCCGGTATTGCTGAACAGGGCCCCTACACTTCACCGTCTGTCAATACAGGCGTTCCAGCCAAAACTGGTAGAAGGTAAGGCCATCCAGCTTCACCCGTTGGTAACCTCTTCATTCAACGCCGATTTCGATGGTGACCAGATGGCGGTGCACGTGCCTTTGAGCAATGCCGCTGTATTGGAAGCCCAGTTATTAATGCTGTCTTCACACAACATTCTTAACCCGCAGAATGGTACACCTATCACCCTTCCTTCACAGGACATGGTACTGGGTCTGTATTACATTACCAAGGGTAAGAAAACAATTGGTGATGAGATCGTAAAAGGCCAGGGCATGGCGTTCTACAGTATGGATGAGGTGATCATCGCATACAATGAAGGACGTATTGACCTGCATGCAAATATCAAAGTGAAAACCAATGTGCGTGAGAACGGACAACTGGTTAAAAAACTGATCGATACAACTGTTGGCCGCGTACTGTTCAACCAGCACGTACCGGTAGAAGTGGGTTATATCAACGCTTTGCTGACCAAGAAAAGTCTTCGTGAGATCATTGGTGATATCATCAAGATTACGAATGTTCCCAAAACAGCGAAGTTCCTGGATGATATCAAAACACTCGGGTTCCGTATGGCCTTCCGTGGTGGTTTATCATTCAGTGTGAATGACCTGATCGTTCCGCAGATCCGTAATGAAATGCTGGATGGTGCGAAAGCTGAAGTGGAAGAGGTATGGGAAAGCTACAACATGGGTCTGATCACCAATAACGAACGTTACAACCAGGTAATTGATATCTGGGGACGAGTGGATATGAAGATCACCGAAACGCTGATCCGAGAAATGGCCATTGACAAGCAGGGCTTCAACTCTGTGTTCATGATGCTGGATTCCGGTGCCCGTGGTAGTAAAACACAGGTAAAACAGCTGGTAGGTATCAGGGGATTGATGGCCAAGCCGCGTAAGAGTGGAAGCACCGGCAGCGAGGTAATTGAAAACCCGATCCTTTCCAACTTTAAAGGCGGACTGAACGTATTGGATTATTTTATCTCTACACACGGTGCGCGTAAAGGTCTTGCCGATACCGCCCTGAAAACAGCCGATGCAGGTTACCTTACCCGTCGTCTGGTAGACGTTTCACAGGATGTGGTGATCTCCGAAGAAGATTGCGGAACACTTCGTGGAAATGCAACTACTGCGTTAAAAGATAATGAAGATGTGATTGAGCCGCTGGCAGACAGGATTGAAGGTCGTACCTCACTGCACAATGTTCACCATCCCATTACGGATGAACTGATCATTGTTGCGGGAGAAGAGATCTCTTCTGAACAGGCCAAAGCCATTGAAGACGCGGGTATCGAAACAGTAGAAATCCGTTCGGTACTTACCTGCGAAAGCAAGCGCGGTGTTTGTGTAAGGTGTTATGGCAAGAACCTGGCAACAGGCTACCTGGCACAAAGAGGTGATGCAGTAGGTATCATCGCTGCACAATCAATCGGTGAGCCGGGTACCCAGCTTACCCTGCGTACCTTCCACGTGGGTGGTGTTGCGGGATCTGCTTCCGTTGAATCAGGCTTAGCTGCCAAGTTCGACGGTACTATCCAGTTTGATGGTCTGCGTACGGTGGATACGGTAAACAACGAAGGAAACAAAGTGAAACTCGTTATCGGACGTACCGGTGAAGTGAGAATCATGGATGTGAAAAACGATCGTTTGCTCATCACCAACAACGTTCCTTATGGTGCCACACTGAATATCAAAGACGGCTCACAGGTTAAGAAAGGAGATATTATCTGTACATGGGATCCGTTCAACAACGTTATCGTTGCTGAGCAGGTGGGTAAAGTGAAATTTGAAAATGTACTCGATGGTATCACTTACCGTGATGAGTCTGACGAACAGACGGGTCACCGCGAGAAAGTGGTTATCGAAACAAAAGATAAGACCAAGATACCAACCATTATCGTGGAAGGTAAAGAGATCAAACAATACAACCTTCCGGTTGGATCACATATCGTTGTTGATGAAGCAGATGATGTGAAAGCCGGTCAGGTACTGGTTAAGATCCCGCGTATCCTCGGAAAGCTCCGCGATATCACCGGAGGTCTGCCCCGTGTAACAGAATTGTTCGAAGCGCGTAACCCGGGTAACCCGGCTATCGTTTGCGAGATCGATGGTGTGGTTGCATTCGGTAACGTAAAACGTGGTAACCGTGAGATCATTGTTGAATCAAGGGATGGCATGGTTAAAAAATACCTGGTGCCTTTGACAAGACAGATCCTGGTACAGGATGGCGATTTCGTAAAAGCAGGTACGCCAATGTCCGACGGACAGATCGCGCCAGCCGATATCCTCGCTATCAAAGGACCTTTCGCTGTACAGGAATACGTAGTGAACGAGATCCAGGAAGTATACCGTTTACAGGGTGTACGGATCAATGATAAACACATTGAGGTAATCGTTCGCCAGATGATGAAGAAAGTAGAGATCGTTGATGCCGGAGATACCAAATTCCTGGAGGAGGACCTCGAAGACCGCTTCGACTTTATTGAAGAGAATGACAGGATCTATGATAAGAAAGTGATTACGGATCCGGGAGAAAGTGCTAAGTTGAAAGCAGGCCAGATCATCACCCTGAGGGAGTTGAGGGAAGAAAATTCTATCCTCCGCAGAAGTGATAAGAAACTGGTGGAAGTTAGGGATGCAAGTCCGGCAACGGCTACACCGGTACTCTTGGGTATCACAAAAGCCTCCCTGGGTGTGCAAAGCTGGATCTCAGCCGCGTCGTTCCAGGAGACCACCAAAGTGTTGAGCCAGGCTGCCATACAGGGTAAGACCGACTCTATGCTGGGTCTGAAAGAGAACGTGATCACCGGTCACCTGATACCTGCCGGTTCCGGACAAAAAGAGTTCGAGAACATGATTGTAGGTAACAAGGAGGAGTACGAAGTACTGGCTACTACCCGCGAAGCGATGAGCTTTGATGATGACGAATAGAACCAGCGTTTTATAGGATATACGGAAAGTAGGGAGTGAGAGCTCCCTGCTTTTTTTAACATATCCCTGAGAATCATCTGGGATAACTTGCAGTAAAGATTCATGTCCTTAACTTTCTCAATCCTGCCAATTTTATAATAATTGATTATGAAAAATAATTTTACCCTCGGTTTAAATATTGCATTGGTACTTGCCGTGGCCATTTTGTTTTACCTCCATTTTACTTCCACACCCAAGGCAGAACTGGCTGCAGGAGGCAACAAACCGGTACCGGCAGGCAATTTCAAGATCGCTTATTTCGAGATCGACTCCATCCAGGAGAACTTTGAATACTTTACCGAGATCAAAGGTGAGCTGGAAGCAAAGGCACAGGCGAATAGTAAAATACTGGGTGACCTGAAATCTACTTTTGCGAACAAATACCAGGACTTACAGAAGGCGGCGCCGGCTTTGTCGCAGGCAGAACTGGCCAACAAACAGCAGGAACTGATGCAGATGGAAAAAGCTTTCCAGGGCAAAGAAAAAATGATGAGTGATGAGATGCAGGATGACCAGTTCAAAAAATTACAAGACGTAAAGAAGAAGATAGAGGACTACCTGAAGGAATACAATAGTGATAAAGGTTATGCGTTTATCTTTTCCAGTTCACCGGACCTGATGTACCTGAAGGACAACACTTATGACATAACATCAGATGTGATCAGGGGACTGAATGCGCGTTATAAGAAGAAAAAATAAAACTCAGTCATATTTTATTATCTTCATCCCGCTATTAAAAGCGGGATTTTTTATGAGCGAAACCACCTCTTTTAAGCCCACGCTGGGCTTGTTTGATGCAACCATGATTGTTGCAGGAAGCATGATTGGTTCAGGTATTTTTATCGTAAGTGCAGACATAACCCGTAATGTGGGAAGCGCCGGCTGGCTGGTAGCTGTATGGCTCATCACAGGGTTTATGACACTGATTGCTGCCATGAGTTATGGTGAACTGAGTGCGATGTATCCAAAGGCCGGGGGTCAATATGTATATCTAAAAGAATCCTATAATCCATTGGTTGGTTTTTTGTATGGCTGGAGTTTTTTCTCGGTGATACAAACCGGCACCATAGCCGCAGTAGGGGTGGCCTTCTGCAAATTTGCCGGCTATTTCTTTCCCTCGCTGGAGCTTACAGACGCTAATATCCTGGTGCAGATGGGCAGCATAAAAATATACTACGCACAGGTTGTCTCCATCATACTCATCATCTTCCTTACCTATATCAATACAAGGGGTATAAAGGGCGGTAAACTGATCCAGACCACCTTTACGGTGACCAAACTGCTATCACTGTTCGGACTCATTGTATTTGGCTTCCTGGCTGCTAAAGGGGATATATGGCATGCGAACTGGACAGATGCCTGGACGATGAAGCAAATCAATGCTCCCACTGATCTCACACCCGTGATTGGTATGGCCATACTGGGAGCCATTGCCGCTTCCATGGTGGGATCTATTTTTAGCAGTGATGCATGGAACAATGTAACCTTCATAGCTGGTGAGATAAAGAATCCCAAACGAAACATAGGACTCAGCCTTTTCCTCGGCACGTTGATCGTAACGGTGATCTATGTTTCTACTAACCTGATGTATCTAAGTGTTATGCCACTGAATGATATCGCTTTTGCACCCGCAGACCGGGTTGCTGTTTCGGCTTCTAACGTAATCTTTGGAAACATCGGTACCTATGTAATTGCTGTTATGATCATGATCTCAACTTTTGGCTGTAATAACGGGCTGATACTGGCAGGAGCAAGGGTGTATTATACCATGGCACAGGATGGACTGTTCTTTAAAAAAGCGGCTAACCTAAATAAGAATGCAGTACCCGGATGGGCGCTTTGGGCGCAATGCGTGGTGGCCTCTTTACTTTGCCTGAGCGGTAAATACGGCGACCTGCTCGACATGGTATCTTTTATCGTAGTAATATTTTATGTGCTTACCATAGCGGGCATTTTTATTCTCCGCAAAAAAAGACCCGATGCGGACCGGCCCTACAAAGCGTTTGGTTATCCGGTACTGCCTGCTATTTACATGTTGATGGGTCTTGCTTTCTGCGTGTTGCTCATCATTTACAAACCCAGTTTTACCTGGCCCGGGTTGATCATTACCCTCATAGGAATTCCTTTGTATTATCTTGCAGTGGCGAATAAGAAAAAAACAGAGTGATGAATTTTGAACAACTATTTTCCAGGCTCTCCACGCTTAAAGTATTGATTGTAGGCGATGTGATGCTGGATACTTATTGGTGGGGTAATGTAGATCGCATTTCACCGGAAGCGCCGGTGCCCATCGTATCGCTCAGGAAAAAGGAACTGCGGGTAGGGGGCGCAGCCAATGTAGCATTGAATACGGTTTCTGTTGATGCAAAAACATCCATCATCTCGGTTATCGGCAATGACCAGGAGGGAGAGGATCTTTTGCGTTTGCTGAATGAAAATAACATCGACACATCGCATATTATCAGGTCGGATAAAAGGATCACCACTACCAAGACTCGCGTTATGGGCCGTAACCAGCAAATGATGCGGCTGGATGCAGAGGTAACGGCTGACATCGATACGGAACTTGAAAATGAGTTGCTGCAAAAAGTGAAAATTTTTTTCGCCGCAAACAAACCCGATGTGCTGATTTTTGAAGATTATAACAAAGGCCTGCTTACTGTACGCGTTATTAATGAATTGATCGCTCTCTGCAAAGCCAACGATGTGATCACAACAGTTGACCCCAAGCGCAAAAATTTTCTTTCCTTTAAAGGCGTAACCATTTTTAAGCCCAACCTGAAAGAGGTAAAGGAAGGTTTGAACCTGCTAACGGACGGTGTAGACCTTCATTCATTGCATGATATGCACCGGGCCCTGCGGCAACACCTGCAACACGAGATATCTTTCATCACCCTCTCTGAAAAAGGGGTTTTTTACCAGCAGGACGACCAGGCCCGCATCATTCCCACCCATATCAGAAATATAGCGGATGTAAGTGGCGCTGGTGATACTGTTATCGCTATTGCCTCATTGGTATATGCTGCCTCTAAAGACATGCACCTGGCGGCGGAAATGGCCAATATAGCCGGCGGACTTGTATGCGAAGAAGTAGGTACCGCCGCCATTAACAAGGATAAATTATTACAGGAATGCCAGCTTCTTTTGGGTGAATAAAGACAGTACGGAAGTATGCATTTCTCCACTGGTCTGCAGTAGACTGAAACGGGAAGAGCGCTTCGCGAAACTTCGCGCCCTGGCGGCCTGGCGGTTAATTTTTAACCCGAAAAGCTATCTCCAGACCTTAAAAATCACGCAAAAACGCTAAAAAAGCAGGTCTTAAGCTGGTATTTTAGCATTTTAAGTGAGTATATTTGAACTGCATGTAGATGCACATGAGAAAAAAGTAAGGGAGCTACTTCGGTAGCTCTTTTTTATGGGTAATTTCATAGCAGAAAAGATGAAAAAATTTGCAGTAATCGTGGCGGGTGGCTCGGGCCAGCGGATGGGAGCGGATACACCGAAGCAGTTTCTTTTGCTGAAAGGAAAACCCTTGCTATGGCATACCCTCCAGGCATTCCTTTCCGCGTTTGATGATTTGCAGATCATTCTGGTATTACCCGCTTCACATATGCTGGAAGCCGAAGAGATTCGAAGGGGATTGCTTTCCGATCAAACGAGGGTATTTCCGGTAGCGGGCGGTGAAACCCGTTTTCATTCCGTACAGAACGGGCTGAAACTGGTAAACGGTCCGGCAGTGGTTTTCGTTCATGATGGTGTACGATGCCTGGTTACGAAGGAACTGATCCGGAAATGCTATGCGCAGGCGCTGGAAAAAGGCAGTGCCATTCCTGCAGTGGCGGCCACAGACAGTATCCGTATTGTAAATGCAGACGGTCACAAGGTGGCGGACAGGAGCCAGGTGCGCATCATACAAACCCCGCAGACATTTTTGAGCGATGTATTGCTTCCTGCATTTGATCAATCCTACACCGCAAATTTTACAGATGAAGCCACGGTAGCAGAAGCTTTTGGCAGGGAAGTGTTTTTGATTGACGGTGAATACGAGAACATAAAAATTACCCGACCGGCTGACCTGCTAATCGCAACAAGTATTCTTGATCAGCGATCAGCGCTTCCATAAATTCAGGGGCCAGGGAAGTGCATTGTAGTGATAAAAAAAGTAGGGCTGGTTTACGGCGCCGAACTTTTCATAGAAGTCCTTCACACCCGGCAATTCAGATCCTTCAAAGTCAAACAGGAGTGGCTGTTGCGAAAATTCATCCAGCACACTGTCAAGGAGTAAATGATTTGCCTCCCGTTTCCTTCCTTCGGGCAGCGTGGTATTCATGAGATTATAGATACGCTTGTTGTCTTTCAGGAACAAACCAATGGACAGGATGTTATTGCCCTCATCGGCAACGGCCCGGGTAAAGCATTGCCCGTTTTTGGCAAGTAAAGCGCAAAGCTGCGCAAACCGCTGAAAGTCTTTTTCTTTCAGTTGCGGTATTCGTTCACTGTAATTTTTTTGATACAAATCGATCGCGTTCCGGATCTGCTCTCCGCGTTCAAACTGCAAACCTGATGCTGCTGCTTTATTAATATTTTCCCTGAGGTCCGTTTTGTAACGCGTGCGCAACTCAGTGATGGATTGAGCCAGGTCAATAACAAGGTTGGTTTTGGCTAGTCCACCCGTAAATGATTTAAGATCGGTATTGGCGAAATTGAAATGAATATCCGCAAGGGCAACAAACTGGTGCAGTTTGTGTACCGCGGCTTTCAGGTCGGCCACAGTATACCCGCCAATCAATCCCAACTGCTGCGTAAATGCCGGCATATAGGCATACCGAAACCTTAATCTCTTTCTCCAGGGAACCGGCATCACGGCCCTGTAATCATCAATCACCAGTCCGTGCCATTGATCACACATCGCATCCAGGTGCGAAGTAGTTGCATAGATCAATCCATGCGGGCTGTTATGAATGAGCCGGTCCCATTTTTTTTTATCAAGATGATCTGCTGGTAATATATAAATCGTGGATGCCAAACTATTTTCCTTTACCTGATAAGATGATCCGTAAGGTATGCATCATAATTTTAAAGTCGAGCAGCAGGGAAGCGTTCTCAATATAGATAAGGTCATACCCCATGCGTTCTATCATCTCGTCTACATTGGATGCGTAACCAAATTGAACCATGCCCCAGGATGTGAGTCCCGGCTTGGCTTTTAACAGGTATCGGTAATAAGATGTTTTCTGCAATACCTGGTCAATATAAATTTTTCTTTCCGGTCTTGGTCCAATCAGGCTCATGTCTCCTCTTATGATGTTCCATAGCTGCGGTAGTTCATCCAGTCGCCATTTTCGCATGATCTTTCCCCAACGGGTGATACGCGGATCGTTGTCGCTGGACAATGCCGGGCCATCTTTTTCCGCATCGGCTTTCATGCTCCTGAATTTATAGATGGTAAAGGGTTTTCCTTTGTAGCCTATCCGTTCCTGGCTGTAGATGATGCCGCCTTTGGATGACAGTGCAGTACGTAATGCAATCAATAGAAGTAAGGGACTCAAAACAACAACAGCGATAACGGAAATGATCAGGTCGATCAATCTTTTTACATTCTGCGCACGGGGAGAGAGGGCGCTGCTCTGGATGTCTATGAGCATGGCGCCCAGCACATTGTTCGTTTTTACCGAACCTGCAAGTATATCCAGCGTATCCGGCACCAGTTTGATGTCTACATCTTTTTCCGTGAGCCTGCTTACCAGTTCCTCGGTAATGCGGCTCTGTTCCTTGGTAAGCGCCAGTATCACTTTTTCGATCTGCAGTTTTTCTATTACGGTATCCAGTTCCTTTATAGTTCCCAGGTTGGGAATCCATTTGCTTAGGCCATTGCGCGTTTCATCCTCTACGGTTACAAAACCCAATGTTTTAAATCCCAGGTAGCGGAAATTCTTATTCAGTTCTTTATAAAGTTTAACGGCATGCGCATTGTTGCCTACGATAAGCGTATTAAAAAAAATATCACCGCGCACCATCGCATGTTTAATGCGGTAGAGTAAAAAACTCCTTCCTGCGAATACAAAAGTAAACTGCAACCCAAAGTATAAGATAAAGGCACTGATGGAATGAATGCCATATTCAACGGGTAGTACAGCCAGCAGTAGGCAGCCAGTAAATGTATGTACGATGGTGGATGTTAGCTCATTGAGGCGCGACTTTTCATATAAGGAAATGTGGTAACTGCCCGCAAATGCGTATACCAGCAGCCAACCCAATGAAAATAACAATATGCGGATGATCACTGCCTGGTTTATGTCTGTTGCCAGAGAGATTTCTATGTAAACCAGCCAGGTAATTACAGAAAAGATGTAATCGCTGATGACGTAGCGGCTTATATTCTTTTTGCGGTCGGTCATGAATGCGTTTACACCAGGATACTGGTGTTGTTGATCTTGTCCAGTATCTGGTGGGCAACCTCCATAGCAAGAAAACCATCAATCTCACTAACTACGGTAGGTTTATTATGGATGATTGAATCTACAAAAGCTTCCAGCTCCAGTTTGATGGCATTCAATGGCTGAATGACGGGGTTGGCAATTGCGATCGTCTTTTTCCCGTTTTGTGTTTCTATATCGAAGGAAAAAACATTGTGGTCGTCGGGCTGCTTCAGTTTAATGATCTCGGTTTTTTTCTCAAGGAAGTCAATCCCTATATACGCATCCTTCTGAAACAAACGGATCTTTCGCATTTTTTTCATGCTGATGCGGCTGCTGGTAAGGTTGGCAACGCAACCATTGTTGAATTCTATGCGTACGTTGGCTATATCCGGTGTATCGGTCATAACCGCCACGCCGCTTGCAGAAATAGACTTTACATCACTTTTTACCAGGCTCAGGATGATATCCAGATCATGGATCATCAGGTCAAGTATTACGCTTACCTCAGTGCCACGGGGGTTAAACTGGGCCAGCCTGTGAACCTCAATAAACATAGGATTCAGGTTCATATCCCTGATGGCCAGGTAGGCGGGGTTAAATCGCTCAACATGGCCAACCTGCATCTTAATATTCGCTTCCCGCACCATATCAACCAGGTCGCGGCCCTCCTGTATGGTATGTGCCAGGGGTTTTTCAACAAATATGTGTTTCCCCTTCCGTATGGCCTGCATACAAATATCAAAATGGTGGTTGGTGGGGGCTATTACATCAATGATATCGCAGGCATCGATCAGTTTGGCCTCATCCATATATCGCTTCAGGCCATATTGTTCGGTTACAGTACGGGCATTATCATTATCCGGGTCAAAAAAACCAACCAGCTTGATGCCCTCTATCTCCTTCCAGTTATTCAGGTGGAATTTGCCCAGGTGGCCTACCCCAAAAACACCTACTTTCAGCATACAATGGCTTTAAATGACGGTAAATATATAATTATTCAATCAGGCAGGGTTGCCAGTCACGAACTTGTGGATATTCTCTCTGGTAAAGAGCTATGCCGAATGGTCCCATACATGCAAAAGATCGGGTATGATCAAGAATATCATTAGAAGGATTGGCCAGCGGGTGCTGGGCTTTGATAACTACCTGTTCCTGTTTGGCCGCTTCAGTAGTCTGCGCATGCGAAGAACAGAAATGGGAGACGAATTCAGGTATTTTATCAGCCTGCTCCCGGCCCAGGGTACCATTCTGGATATTGGTGCCAACATTGGCATCATGAGTGTATTGCTTGCGCAAAACAGGCCCCTTGCAACCATTTATGCTTTTGAGCCCATGCCCGAAAACCTGCGGGCGCTTAACCGGCTTACGGAGTTTTACCGGCTTAAAAATGTAGCGGTTTTTCCTTATGCAGTGGGCGCAGAAAATGGTTGGGTGGATATGGTGATGCCGGTAAAGAACCATTCCAGGATGCAGGGTCTGAGTCATGTTATCGAAAACGAAAATAAGACCGTTAGCGGGCATGCTGTTACGGTTACTATGCGCAGGCTGGATGATGTCCCTGCTATCCAACAGGCAGGCGCGGTGACTGGTATAAAACTGGATGTCGAGAATTTTGAATATTATGTACTGCTGGGGGCTGAATCACTGTTACGCAGGCACCAACCGGTTTTGTATTGCGAATTATGGAACGACGAAAGGCGCAGCTCCTGTATTCGTTTCCTTTCGCAGTTAGGATACATTCCTAAAGTATTCCAGGGTGGTGCCCTCGTTGATTTTTGCGGCCAGCCTGCGATCAATTTCTTTTTCCTTCCGGTAGCGGCCCCGGGTAGCGATGCACAGGGCTGAAGAACTGTTCTTATTTTCACCTAAAATAGGCGTTTGCAAATTTTCCTGCTGGTAAGCATCTTCCTCATATTTTATACCTATATCGGGTATGGAATCGTGTTGTGCCTGGCGGTAACAGTGAAGCGATGGATACAGCCCGCAAAATCCCCCGTTACGGAGCTGTTTTTTCCCTCAATAACGCTGGTAGTGCCCGCTTACAATGAGGCCGACTGCATAAGAAGCAAGATCGAAAATAGCCTGGCTTTGCATTATCCGGCTGATCGTCTCTTTTATATTTTTATCACTGACGGCTCCACTGATGATACGCCCGCCATCGTTGCCGGTTACCCGCAACTGATTTTGATGCATGAAAAGCGAAGGCAGGGAAAAATAATGGCTATGAACCGAGCCATGCAGGCGCTGCGCACAGATCTGGTGGTCTTTACGGATGCCAACACTTTGCTGAATACGGATGCACTGATAAATATTGCACGTCATTTTACTGACCCGCGTGTGGGCGCTGTTGCAGGTGAGAAAAAAATTGATATGACGGGTACCCAATACGCAACGGCAGGCGAGGGCTGGTATTGGCGATATGAATCCACCTTAAAAAAATGGGAATCCGAATTGTATTCCGTTATGGGAGCCGCCGGTGAACTGTTCGGCATGCGCGCCGCGTTGTATGAGCCTGTTGAGAAAGACAGTCTTGTAGAGGACCTTGTGATCTCGCTAACATTATCACGCAAAGGATACCGTATCAGGTATGAACCGCTTGCATACGCCATGGAGCCCGTTTCCCGGGATATGGCCGATGAATTGAAACGGAAGATCCGGATAGCAGCAGGTGGCATACAAACACTTTCCCGCTTTCCGAATTTGTTATCGTTTGCGAAACCTATGCTGAGTTTTGAATTCATCAGTCACCGTGTATTGCGCTGGGTGGTGGCACCATACCTGTTGCCTGCGGTATTTTTTGTGAGCGGGTACCTGGTATACAGGCAAACGCCCATAGGTTATATTTACTGGTTATTTTATGCCCAGTTTATTTGGTACCTGGCAGCCCTATTGGGTTGGGGTATGGAGAAAATCCGTTTACAGGCGGGTATTCTATTCGTTCCGTATTATTTTTGCGCGATGAATTTTTCTATGATGGCGGGCATGGTGCGTTATCTTTCAGGAGGGCAGACAGTGCTTTGGGAAAAAACAAAAAGAACATGATAGGTGTACAGACGATCCTTATAATCTGCCGCCCGTAAAATTTTTAATCAGTTTTTAAGAAATAAACAGCAATATGGGTTTATTTTGACTCTTAAACAGAATTACGGGGTCAGCGGAAAATAAAGTAAATTCATTCTAACATTCGGCAAATAGGGGGTTTAGAGCAACATTCAAGTCTGGTTTGCGTTATTGGACTAACCCCGAAAAACAACCTTGATGATCAAAAAAGTACTTTGTGTAGATGATGATAGTATTTCTCTTACTATATCGCAACTTCTGCTAAAACGAACGGGTTTTGCCGGTGATGTGGCTACCGCAATCGATGGCAGTGATGCCCTGGAATATTTTGGAAACCTGTTCTCAAAGGACCCTGATCCGATAGAAAATGCCCCCCAACTTATTTTACTGGATATCAATATGCCAGTGATGAATGGATGGGAATTCCTGGAAGCCTATGTGCCGCAGTACGCAGAAAAATTACCGGGCACGCGTATCGTAATATTATCCTCTACCATTGATCCCGAAGATTTTGCACTGGCCAAGCAATACCCCGTTGTGGTGCAGTTTATCAGCAAACCCCTCAGCATCGAAAACCTCGAGGAGCTTAAGCTGAACGAGGCAATGAAAGAATATTTTCTTTAGCTGATTTTAGTCCATGGTCGATAGTCCATAGTCCATGGTTGATGGTCTACGGTGGAGGTTCCCATCACAATATATTGCGGGCTGATTTGTGATCCCCTGGCAACTTAATAATTGGAAATAATGAGCTGCAATCGCGACTGCAGCCGCTTGCAATACTACCATGTCAGTAGACCATGGACCATGGTCTATGGACTATCAACTATGCCCTAAAAAGAAAAAGCTTTGCAGGAATGGATATTTCCTACAAAGCCCATGTAGTGGTTAGCTACGGATTTTTCATGGATTCAGGCCAGCTATGCCTTGGATGGAGCTGACTGGCCGTCAAAAGGTCTTACAAAGGATTTGGGTTTGTTCACATATGTTTCAATGTGATGATGTAAAATAACAGTAATACGGGGCCGTGGCCAATAATGGATCCTGTTAATTTAGGGTAGCGCGGGGCGGTAAACTCTGTAAAGTTTCCCCTACAAAAACCCTACTGTTATCGCTCAGGCATACGGACACACTGGGTTTGGTATGATATTTTAGGTATATGGTTAACAGAAAATGATGGGCTATGGACAAGAATTATCTCCATTTAAAAAAACAGGATCTCCTCGATAAATTGACAGAACTGGCGCAACTTTTATGTGCCGGTAGAAAGATAGATCCCAATACCAAAAGGGTAAGAAACCAATTGGAAGCGATACAGATTGAAATTGAATCCATGCGCGGGGC
>JANPIE010000001.1:0-3363 GCA_031424835.1 Chitinophagaceae bacterium | reverse complement strand
GTTACCGCTTTTTTATTTGTCATGAACAGCTTGGTGATCCTGTTTTCATTTTTGCGCCAGATCTGCGCAGAAATACGTTCTGTTTGTTTGGTGCCATCCGCAAATGTAAATTCAATGATCACAGGCATGATGAGCCCACCTTTATTTGACAGACTCAATTCGTATAAATGAACATCGCTGTATTTCGCTTTGTCGTCAGCGCTCATTGGCTCGGCGGGGGCGATGCCTGCATTGGTGGTGGCCGGCTGCCGGGTGATAGAATCATAGGGCTCAATTCCCCTGTCATATCTCCAGTAAAAATCGCGGAGGCTGGTATCTGCATCCGTGAGAAACACGATGCTTTTGTCTTTCCGGTTTCGGATCTTAGAAATATCTTCAAAAGCGTTTACCAGTGGCCTGTCCATTCCACGGGGGCCATTGCCGCCACCGCTAAAGCCTGCGCCTCCACGGCCAAATCCCCCACCGCCCGCAACAGGGGCGGCATTTGGATCATATACCGCATGTCTTACACTGTCGAGTGAAATATCACAAGGATCCGTGGTATAAAACCAGCCGCGTATAAACCAGTCAAGGTCCTCTGCACTGGCATCTTCGAGCGTGCGGAAAAGATCAGCAGGGGTAGGATGTTTGAAGGCCCAGCGCCTTGCATATTCTTTAAAAGCATAGTCAAACAATTCCCTGCCCATAATGGTTTCGCGAAGGATGTTCAAACCTGCAGCAGGCTTACCGTAGGCATTGGAACCCAGGCTGATGATATTCTCGCTGTTGCTCATGATGGGCTCTAACAGGTCCTTGGGCAATTTCATATAATCCGTAATACCCCAGGCCGGCCCGCGGCGTGATGGAAATTTATTGTCATACAATTCTTCGGTGAGGTATTCCACAAAAGTATTGAGGCCCTCATCCATCCATGTCCACTGGCGCTCATCGCTGTTGATGATCATGGGAAAGAAATTATGCCCCACTTCATGAATGATTACGCCTACCATTCCATTCTTAACGGACTCACTGTACGTACCGTCTTTATTTGTGCGGCCATTGTTGAAGCAGATCATCGGGTATTCCATTCCATTGTTGGCTTCAATACTCTGCGCTACCGGGTAGGGATAGGGAATCGAAAATTTAGAATAGGTTTTGATGGTATGTGCCACGAGTTTGGTGGAATATTTACGATACAACCCATACGCTTCCTTTGCATAGCCACTCATACACATTATTTTCTTTCCTTCTACATAGGTCGGCATTGCATCCCATACAAATTTCCTGCTCGCGGCCCATGCAAAATCGCGTACGTTCTCCGCATTGAATATCCAGGTTTTTTTCTGTGTACTTTTCTGTTTTTCGGCGTTCACGGCTTCCGCAAGTGTTACCACTTCTACAGGTTCTTTTGCATTCTGTGCCTGGTTCCACCGGGCCATCTGTGCAGGCGATAATACCTGCGAATAATTCTGGCACACACCTGTACCCAGAATCACATGGTCTGCCGGAGCGGTGATCTGTACTTTGTAATTGCCAAAAGCAAGCGCGAACTCACCTGTTCCTGCAAACTGGTGATTCTGCCATCCCTGGTAATCACTGTACACACAGAGACGCGGAAACCATTGCGCCATGGTAAATATGGCATGTCCCTCATCACCCAGCACTTCGTAACCACCACGACCACTCATCAATGATTTGTTACTGATCTTGTAGCTCCAGTCAATATTGAACACGAATTGCTGGCCCGACTTGAGTGGCGAAGGAAGGTCAATACGCATCATGGTTTTGTTGATAACATATTTCAGTGCCTTACCGGATGCGTCGGTACATTTTGAGATGATATGACCGTAACCATTGTCGATCGACTTATTCTGCATCTGTTCGACCTGTGCAGTGGTCAGTTGACGGGGCAGGGTGGAACCTGAGGGGTAATCCGCATTGTTAACGGTGCTGTGTTCATTCTCGTCAAGCTGCAACCATATATACGTAAGTACATCGGGCGAATTGTTATAATAAGTAACGGTTTCGCTTCCTTTCAATTTGTAATTTGCTTCGTCCAGTTCACACTTGATATTGTAATCCGCGCGCTGCTGCCAGTATTTGGGCCCTGGTGCGCCACTTGCTGTACGGTATTCATTGGGCGTAGGAAGAATCGTTCCCAGTTGTTCAAACTTGTTACCGTGATTGGAACCGGGGTTATGAATGATATTCTGGGCCCTTGCAAACCCAAAAACGGCAAACATGGTAAACAGGAAAAGAAGTTTTTTCATAGTGGGACTTAATAATATTTAAAAAGGAATTCGCTGAATGGCCATCTGAAGTGCCAGGGCAAAAATCCCACCGCTTACAAAAAGCAGGTAATCTCTCCGGCTGCATTTCAGGACGGCCACGAATATAAAGGAAATCAATAAAACCCCGGTGACGATCAGTAATTGGCCTGTTTCCAGTCCCAGGTTAAATGCCAGTAACTGCAACACCACGTTGCTGTGGGCGCCCATCATACTTTTCAGGTAGTCACTGAAGCCAAGCCCATGTACCAGGCCAAAACAAAGCGCAAAAAAATAGATAAGCGGGAAACGGCTTTTGAAAACAAACTTCCTGATAAATACATTACTGATTGCTGTAATAAGAATGGTAACAGGAATCAGGAATTCGATCCATTTTACTGAATAGCTTAGCAGGTTGAATACACTGAGCGCCAGGGTAAGCGAATGTCCGATGGTGAAAGCGGTAACCAACACCAGGATTTTGCGCCAGTCGGTAAACTGGTAACGAAGGCAAAGTGCCATTACAAATAGGATATGATCTATACCCTGCCAATCGGCAATGTGCTGGTATCCTTCGGCAAAATATAGTCCAAAATCATTCATGTGCGTGGTGTCAAATTAATCAGGACATTTGTACTCCAGAAAAAATGGTGTTTGAATGGTAAATATAATGGTTCAATGGCTTGTAACGGGGATAGTGGCAGTGATGCATCCATTCTATGTATCGGTAATAGAGATCAACCATAACACGAATGAAGCCAGCATGGAAATAAGCGTGCGCGCATTTGCGGAGGATATGGAAAAGATATTGCAGAAATACAATACCGCCAAGATCGATATTCTTAACCCGTCAGATAAAGCATTCCTGGACGGACAGATCAGCACCTATATTCTCCAAAAGATCAGGATCAATGTAAACGGGCAACCTTTAACGATGAAGTATCTTGGTCACGAAATACAGAAAGAAAGTGTTTGGTGTTTCTTTGAAGTTCCCAAAGTAACGGATGTGTCGAAGCTTGAGCTAGACTGTAACCTGCTTTATGATTTTGAAAAAAAACAATCCAATATCATACACGTGAAAAGCAAAGGAACCAACAAAAGTTTCAAGCTCGATTTC